>JBOGXX010000271.1:0-5505 GCA_050696475.1 Solirubrobacteraceae bacterium
ACGCCGGCGTCGTGCGCAGCGCCGAGAGCCTCAGCCGGCTGCTGGCGAGCCCGCATCCCCTGGCCCGGCTGATCGCCGGCAGCGCGCTCGCGCGCACCGAGAGCCGCGGCGCGCACCTGCGATCGGACTTTCCCGAGCGCGACCCCGCGCTGGACTACCGCCATGCGGTCGTCGACGAGCACGACGCGATCGCCTGGCAGAGGTGGGATTGACTTCATAAAAAAGGAGCCGATATACTTACCTCACCCGCCGGGGGAACATAGGCTGTGCTGCGCCCCGCGTCGGCACTTCGAGCGCCCCTCGCCACGGCCGGGAAGCTGATGCCGCTATCCGACGAATACACCTACTGCGTCGCGTTTGTCTGCGTCGAGGACATAGACGGCTCAAGGCAGCCCATCGGCACGGCGTTCCTGATCCAGGCGTCCGGGGAGGAGCCGAACACACACTACGGCTACGCGGTGACCGCGCAGCACGTGGTCCGGGAGGGACAACGGACATGGCTCCGTCTGCGCCGCCAGGGCTTTGAGGAGGGGCCGGAGGACATTCCCGTCGGTTCTTGGGTGCTGCATCCCGAGTCAGACGTGGCGATCACGCCGTGCGACCCGCACAACTACCGGGCCAACTGGGTTTGTGTGCCAATGGCGCAATTCGCGGATACGCCGGGCGCGACCGGCATCCGACGGCCGGTGCTCAGCGATGAAGTGTGGTTCATCGGCCTGCTCACGCATGTGCCGACGATGCACGAGCGTGCCATCCCCTTTGTCCGCAGTGGCACCCTGGGTGCTTGGTATCAGCGGTACGTGCCGATCTGGGACGAGCTGCACCAGCAGACGATCCAGGAGCCGGTGGCGCACTTGATCGATACGCACTCCGTCGGCGGCTTCAGCGGCTCGCCCGTGTTCGTGGGTGTACCCGACATGCGGGGCGGCGGCAAGATCAGCCTCTTGGGCGTCCTGATAGGCCACTTCGGTGGCCCACTCGCTTCGGGCGGCAGCGCCGGGGTAGCGATCGTCGTGCCGGTGGAGCAGGTTCGCCAGCTTCTAGACTTGGAGGTGATCGTGGAGGACAGGCAGCACAAAGACGCCGAGACGCGGGAGCGCCGCACGCGCGACCGTGACGAGAACGCCGCCGTGCAGGACATCGCCGCAGTCCCGTCCGAGTTCGAGCGCTTCGAGGAGCTGACGCGGCAGCTCGTCAACACGCCGAAGCCGAAGGGCTAAGAGTCCTCGCGACGTGCGTTGCTCGCGTTCGCGAGGACATCTTGTGCGAATCGCTCGTTGAATCCAGCGACAAAAGCGAACACCGCGACATACGCGAGGGCGGTTGCGTTGTGCTTCGGGAGCACAAAGACCGAGATGAGTTCGGCTCGGATGATCAGATAGATCACGAAGCCGAATATGCCTCCCACCATCGGTCGGAGCGCCCCGAACGCGGTCAGCATCCTGTCGCCCGATTGGGCATTGATGTCGAGCTTGCCCCTAGTCATTCGTTCAAGCACACTGACAAAGGCCCCGAGTGCACCAGCCCCTATGCCGACTGCGTTGATGACCCTGACGTGTTCAAGCGCGAGCACACCGGCGATGACGCCGCAGAGCACCAGCGTGAAGGCCGCACCGACCACCATACCCTTGGCGTATCTGAACTGCGCTGCGCGCTCCGTGTCGCCCCGAAACTGCTCTCGCGCACCGTCGAGTTGCTTGCGGATAATTGCTACGTCCCGCTCGATTCGATCGCTGGGGTTCGCGCTCTCGTCTTGACCCTCGGGACACAGCCGGTTCTCGCGCCCGATTGTCGCACCGATCTGCGTCATGACGTTGTACAGCCGACCGAGCACGTCTCTGCGCTCGCTCGGGTTGCGGAGCCAGCGGCGCGCTTCGTCGGCCAGCTCTTGCGTCTCGATCAGGAGTCCGCGCGGGAGACTCCAGTCGAATCGCAACGTTCGTCGGATGACGGCCCACTCGATCTTGTCGCCAGACGGATCCTCCTGGTCTTCCGAGTGCAGCGACACGCCGAAGCCCACGTCTTCCTGGGTCACGAGCTGAACACCTTTGTGCTTCTTGCGAAAAGAGGCGAGCAGCAGCGGGTAGTAGTGCTCCCCGCAGGCGCGCTCGGTCGCGTCCGTCGTCAGGTGCGGCGTAGACATGATCTTCGCGCGGACGATTTCCCCCATGACGACCACGTCCTCAGCGATGGCGGCGTCGAAGTGGGGGTCTGACGCCGCCCGGTTTTGTGCGGTGGTCGAAACGACCGCAGCCGGGTAGCCCCCAGGAGAGTCCGCCACGGCGAGTACGGTATCGCACGAGAAAGGAAAGATTTATGTTCGAGCGCCTTCGGGCCGATAACCTGCAAAGAACAGTAATGAGCGGCGGCGAAATCATCTAGTAGTCGATGGGCCGCGCGGTGGAGGGCCGCGGGTGCCCTGCCAGGCGAGTTTTCCCCTTTAATCGGCAGAGATGAGCGCGGCGTAGGTCAGCCTACGGTCACTGATCGCTCCGAGCACGGCTGAGAAGCGACCGAGGTCGGTCATGCCGCGTTCGTTGTACGTAAACACGCGCTCGTCGAGGTATCGGAACAGGTGGAAGGGCTCCACGCTGATGTACGTTCCGTGCAGACCGCGCTTGAGGCAGGACCAGAAGTTCTCGATGCCGTTGGTGTGGACGCGGCCTTCAACGTACTTTTCGGCGTGGTCGATGACTTGGTGCTCGAAGTCGCTGTCGAGGCCGATGTAGCCGGTGTGGGCGTCGGTGTAGACCGTCGAGCCGCGTCGGACGGCGTGGTGGATCTCTGCCTGGAGGGAGCGCTTGTTGGCGTTCGGAACGACGGCCGCGACGACCGCTCCGTCGCGCTGGCGGATGCCGAGCACCGGAGTCTTGCCGGAACCGCCCTGCGCGACGCCTTTACGCTCGCGGTCGACCTCGTGCATGTTCCGGGCCTTCCCGCCGATGTAGGCCTCGTCTGCTTCCACCGCGCCGGAGAGCTTCAACAGGCTGCCGGTTTTCATGGCGAGCCGGATGCGGTGCAGCATGAACCACGCCGACTTTTGCGTGACGCCGAGAGCACGGCCCAGCTCGTGCGAGCTGATCCCGTTCTTGGAGTTCGCGGCGAGCCACACGGCAGGGAGCCACTTGCCCAGGCCGAGCGGCGAGTCCTCGAAGATCGTGCCGACCTTGACGCTGTACTGCTTCTTGCAGGCTTTGCACTTCCAGACCCTTCGCGTGGTCAGGTAGCTGTATTCCATACAGCCGCAGCGGGGGCATACCGGGCCGTGGGGCCAGCGGAGCTTGGCAACATATTCGGTCGCCACGTCTAGGTCCGAGAAGTAAAGGATCGCCTCAAGGAGGCTCTGTGGAAGCGGTTTTTGGCTTTGCTCTGCGGTGTTTGTGCTCATGAGGTGAGCATACTACGTCAGAGCGGGTGTGTCAAGTATATCGCCACCATAAAAAAACCTGTGCCCGATCTTTAGGTCGATCCTTTCTAATTGCCGGTGTGTTCTGTGCTTTGGGATGGAAGGCTTCAGAGCAAATGACGTCTGCAGGGAATGGCGGGTGTGCTCCAAACCACAAGACCCGAGTCAGAGAGAGGGTTAGGAGTAGTCACCATGTACCAGTTCAGTCGCGCGATCTACCGAGAGCTCGCTCCCCAGATCGTCGCTCCGCCTCCCGGCGCTCCGGCGAGCGCCAACCACACGGCCGTGCTGCGCGCGTGCGAGGAAGTGATCACCCGGCTGGCCACTGACCGCCACTACTTCGCCCGCCCCGCGCGCACCCTGTTCCTCGACATCCGCAGCTTCTTCCCGATGGCAGCCCAAGCGCACGTGCATCTCGTCGTCACCCGCTACATGGACTTCGCGCAGGCCTTCCTGGCGGAGCACCCGCACGAGGGCTACACGGCGGTCAGCGGCGCGGCGCCTCAGTGCCGCGCAACCACCCGCAAGGGTGCTGCGTGCCAGCGCACCCCACTGGCGCACAACGGCTACTGCCCCTCCCACCAGCACCTCGCCGACACCGAGGACCGCGAGCTGGCGGCGGCCTGACTGCGACCGCCGGGCGCGCGAGCCTGGCGTAACCTGCGGGCCATGCTCCTGGGCGTCGACGTCGGCGGCACGTTCACCGACGCCGTCCTGCTCGACGAGCGCTCGCGGCTGCACACCGCGAAGGTGCCCTCCACCCCCAGCGAGCAGTCCGTTGCGGTGCTCCAGGCCGTGCGCCTGGTGCTGCAGAGCGCGGCAGCGCGCCAGCAGGATGTCGATCGCTTCGCCCACGGCATGACCGTGGCCACCAACGCGCTGCTGGAGGGCCGCACCGCGCGCACGGCGCTGCTGGCCACCGACGGCTTCACCGACGTGATCGAGCTCGCCCGCCAGAACCGCGCCCACCTGTACAGGCCGTGCGCGAGCGCACCGGCGCCGCTCGTCCCGGCGCAACTGCGCGTGGCCGTGCGGGAGCGCATGGGCACACAGGGCCCACTGCTGGCGCTCTCGCCGGCCGACGCCGAGGCCGCCGTCGAGCGCCTGGCACACGCACAGCCCGAGGCGGTGGCCGTCTCGCTGCTGCACTCCTATGCCGATCCCGCGCACGAGCAGCTGCTCGCGGAGACGATCGCACGGCTGCTGCCGGGCGTGCATCTGTCGCTCTCCAGCGAGCTGGTGGGCACGTTTCGCGAGTACGAGCGCACGGCGACCACCGTGCTCGACGCGGCGCTCTCGCCCCTGCTGCGCTCCTATCTGCGCCGGCTCGTCGAGGACGCCCGGGCGATCGGGCTGAGCGAGCCTGAGATCATGCAGTCCTCGGGCGGCCTCACCGACGCCGCGCACGCAGGCGCACACGCCGCCCTCACCCTCCTCTCCGGACCCGCCGGCGGCGTCGGCGGCGCACTGCTGCTGAGCGAGCTCGCCGGCGAGCGCGACGTGCTGTGCTTCGACATGGGCGGCACCTCCTGCGACGTCTGCCTGATCGACGGCGGGCACGTGGCGGAGACGGCGGAGCGCACGATCGCCGACCGTCCGCTGTCGCTGCCGGCGCTGGACATCCACACGGTGGGCGCCGGCGGCGGCTCGATCGCCTGGCGCGACGCCGGAGGCGCCCTGCGCGTCGGGCCCGCTTCCGCCGGGGCCACGCCCGGACCGGCCTGCTATGGCCTCGGCTTTGAGCAGCCGACCGTCACCGACGCGAACCTGCTGCTGGGGCGCCTGCTCGACGACGCGCCGCTGGCGGGCGGGCTGACGCTCGATCGCGAGGCCGCCGAGCGCGCCGTCTCCCGCCTGGCGCGGGCGCTGGGGCTCGAGCCGATCGCCTGTGCGGAGGGGATCGTGCGGGTGGCCGAGGCGCACATGCTCGGGGCCCTGCGGCTGATGAGCATCGAGCGCGGGGTCGACCCGCGCGGGTTCGCGCTGATGCCCTTCGGCGGGGCCGGCCCGCTGCACGCCGCGTCGCTCGCGCGCCAGCTGGGCATCTCGCGCGTGCTCTGCCCGCGCGCCTGCGGCGTGCTGTGCGCGCTGGGGCTGGC
>JBOGXX010000272.1:0-3840 GCA_050696475.1 Solirubrobacteraceae bacterium
AACGACTGCTTTCAGGGCCTCGACCCCCGCGCCTACTACGCGATGCTCGACCGTCTGCATCGCGTCGGCGGGCGTTGCCTGTTCGTGACCGTCCCCGACGTTGTGGCTGACGCCTACGAGACTGCGCGTCAGTTTGAGCGCTGGTGGAGTGCCCCCGCGCGGCGCGGCCTGCCGCTCGCGCTGGTCGCGCAGGATGGCCTTGAGCACATGGGCCGTTGGCTCAGCATGGCGTGGCCGCGCCTGGACGCGCTGTTTATCGGCGGCTCGACCGCCTGGAAGCTCGGGCCGGCTGCGCGGGCCCTCGCGCGCGAGGCCAAGCGCCGAGGACTGTGGGTTCACATGGGGCGCGTCAACAGTCTCAAGCGCATCGCCTACGCCGCGGAGATCGGCTGCGACAGCATCGACGGCACCGGCTGGATGCGCTGGCGCGCCATCAGGCTTCCCGATGGCTTGCAGGCTGTCAGCGCTCCGCCGCAGCACGCGCTCCCCGGCCTGGATCGAGACACGGCGCACGAGCTGGAACGGAGCGTCGCCTGATGTGGTTTCCCGATGACGGAGGCCGCGCAGCGGCCGGCTTCGCCGGGCGCACCGGTGACTGCGTGGTACGGGCCATCGCGATCGCCAGCGAGACACCCTACGCCGAGGTCTACCGTGCTCTGCACGAGCCGGCCCTCGCTGACCACCGGCTACAGCGAGAGCGTGAGCGCCGCTACGCCAGCCGCGCTCGCGCCCACGCCAGTCCACGGACGGGTGTCCACCGTCGCGTCTATGACCGCTACCTCAGCGAGCGCGGCTGGAGTTGGACTGCGACCATGCAGGTCGGGCACGGCTGCACCGTCCACCTGCGCGGCGGTGAGCTGCCCGGCGGTCGGCTGATCGTCCGCGTGTCACGGCATATGTGCGCGGTGATCGACGGCGTGATCCACGACACCCACGATCCCAGCCGCTGGGGAACGCGCTGCGTATACGGGTACTGGCAGCCCCCGCCCGTCGTCTGATCGCCATCGCGCGAATGGTTTTGGCGCGGGCTTGCGCCCGGCTTTACTAGCCCGTTCCTGAGCATCGTCAATGCGGCCCTCAGCATCCGGGCAGGTTGTAGCGGCGGCAGATCCCAGCAAGCTCCTCCATCGCCGTGTTCGCGTCTTTCGGCATCGCCCCGAGGGCCTGCGCCGCGAGTCTCACATCGGCCAGCGTCACGTCGCGCGCCTCCTGCGCAAACCTCCCAAGCCAACGCACGGCCGCGCTCGAAGCTCTCCGGCTCGCGATCACGCACGATCAAACAGATACGAAGCGCGTCCGTGAGCCGCATCGGTGCCAGCAGCTCAGCGTTGCTTCGCAGCCACGCAAGATCTCCACGGTCCAGGGCGTTGCGCACCAGCGGCCACGGAATCGAGTCGGTCCCTCGCCGCCTTGCCACGAACGTATGTTCGCATCGCTGTCAAGCGGGGCCCGCCATCGCCGACGCCCCTGATCCGCGCGCTACCCGCTTCGCGGGATCGCCTCGCCGCGGCTCGGCGCCCGCCTCTAACACCACAAGGTCAGTCGATCGATTCGCCGCGCCGGCGACCGCCGACGGCGCGGCCCCACCTTCAACGAGCAGCTAGTGACGCCGGCTGCGCCGGCTGTAACCGAGCGCTCCCTACGGTCGGCTCTCCATCGCACTTCGCGTCGTGCCGCCGGCCGGCAGCCCTCCGGGCTGCTCGCTCGCAGCTCGCTGACGCTCGCAAGCTCACGCGCCCGGCGGCACCCCTCCAAGCCCGAACAGACTAGATGCACAGCCGTGCGAGCGCTGTGTCCGCGCCGTGCAATTCGTTGGCCGGTCTGAGGCCCTCGGGGTCTGTACCCCATGTGATGACCGCAGCCAGCATCGGTGCCGCCAAGGGTGGCGGGTACGCCCGCTACCTCGAGTCGAAGACGATCGAGCCCGAGCGCGGCGACTACTACCTCTCGCCGACCGGGGAGCCCACGCAGGCTCCGGGCAGATGGCTCGCCGCACCCGACACGCTCGCTCGCTTGGGGATCGAGGGCGCCGCCGTCGACGGGCCGGAGTTCATCGCCCTGATGGAAGGCAAGCATCCGCGCAGCGGCCGATGGCTGCGCCGGGCCGGAGCCAACGGCACCCGCGCGGGAGGCATCGACCTCACCTTCTCAGCGCCCAAGTCCGTCTCGACGGTGTGGGCGCTCGCCGACCAAGCCCAACGCCACGAGATCGAGGCTGCTCACGCAGCCGCGGTCAGCGAGACGATCGAGCACCTAACCGACACGGTGCCGACCGTCCGGCGCCGACACCGCGGCGAGACAGTCGAGCAGCCCGCCCGCGACCTCGTTGCCGCTGAGTATCGACACACGACCGCCCGCGGCGTCCTCGTGGGAGACGCGCCCGAGCCCCAGCTCCACAGCCATGTGGTCATCACCAGCGCGATCCGCGAGGACGGAAAGCTCGTCGCCGTCGCCTCGCGTCCCATCTTCCGCTCCGCCCGCGAGCTCGGCGCCTACTACCGCTCGGCGCTCGCGCATCAGCTCCAGCAGCGCGGCTACAAAGTCCACCGAGGGACGGGCAAACACGGCCGTTACTTCGAGATCGCCGACGTGCCGGGCGGACTCCTCGACGCGTTCAGCGCCCGCAGCCGCGAGGTCGGCAGAGCCGCCGAGCGCTTCCGCGCGCAACGGGGTCGCGCCCCCGAGCGAGGCGAGCTACGCCAGCTCAAGCTAGAGAACCGCAAGGCCAAGGTGCTCGTCACCCGCCGGGACCTCCAGCAGGCTTGGAACGACACCGCCGCGCGGTTCGACTACTCCGCCCAGCAGCCCGGCCGACTACCGGCAGCGGACACGGGGCTGGCGCCCGAGCACGCACTGGAGGATCGCGTCGAGCAACGCCTCACCGAACGCGCGGCCACGTTCGAGCCGGGCGAGCTGCGAGCCGTCCTGCTCGAGCAGTCCGTCGGCGAGCTCGCGCCACGTCAAGCAGTCGCACGCTCACAAGCGATGGTCGCCGAGCGTCGCGTGCTGCCCCTCCAAGGCGGCCTGATGACCACGCTCACCGTCAGAGCACGAGAGCAGGCGATCGAGCGCCGCCTCACAACGCTCGCCGCCGCGACCGGCAGGGACGTGGGAGCCCAGGCTCGCGCGCTCGCCGGCGATCAGATCGCCGAGCGGATCGGCGCGCCCCTCTCAGACGAGCAGAACCATGCGCTCCAGATCATCACCGGACCCGAGCGCGCCGCGGTCCTCGTCGGCCCCGCTGGCACCGGCAAGGGCGTGGTCATCGACGCCGCCGCTCGCGCCGAGCAGCACGTCGGCCATCGCACCATCGGCATCGCCGTCTCCGGCTCCACCGCGCAACGCCTCGGCCAAGACAGCCCCGCGCTCGCCGAGCAAACCCTCACCCTCGACGCTCTCGCTTCCCGCGTCGACCGCGGGCAGCTCGCCATCGGCCAAGACACCACGATCTACTTCGACGAGGCGGGCATGGCCGATACCGATCGGCTCGACCGGCTCACCGAAGTCGTAGAGCAGACCGGCGCCAAGCTCGTGACGATCGGAGACGCCGCGCAGCTCCCTTCGATCGGCGCCGGCGGCATGTTCGACAGGCTCTCCATGATCGCGCCGAGCGCCGAGCTGTCGAACATCCGCCGCACCCTCGACCCAGCTGAACAGCGCGCATGGGCAGACCTGCGCGCGGGCCGATCCGATCGCGCGATGGCCCACTACCACGCCCGCGGCCAACTGCACATCTCAGACACCCGCGACGAGGCCCTCGAGCAGGCCGCACAGAACTGGGCGACGCTCACCGAGACGCACGACCCCGGCGAGATCGCCCTCATCAGCGACGCCTCCAAC
>JBOGXX010000273.1:0-5784 GCA_050696475.1 Solirubrobacteraceae bacterium
GGTGACCGCCGGCGGGTTCGCGTCCACGGTGAAGGTCACAGCCTCGCTGACGCCCGTCTGCGAGCTCGAGTCCTCCTGTTCCGCCTGGACTGTGTAGGTGCCGTCGGGGAGCGCTTCCAGCGGCCCCGTACTCCATTCCGAGCCGCTCAGCGGCGCAGCCACAGATCTGAGAGCAGTAGCAGTAGCGGAAGCCGTGTCTCCGGCGTAGACCTTGATGACCACGGAGCCGCTGTCGACCGGTTCGCTCGCGCCCGTGCCGCTGAAGCTCGGCGTCGGACCCGTCAGCAGTTGACCCCCGCGCCTCACGAATCCCGCCGGGGCGAGCGTCACGTCGGGTGCGTTCGCGTCGATCGAGAACATCACCGTCTTTTCGGTCTCGTTGCCAGCTTCATCTCGCTGGATGGCAACCGCCTTGTAGATGCCGCTGACGAGCCTCGGCGCTGTGGAACCGGTCGTCCACTTGCCGGAGGCTTCCGGGATGACTTCGATGGAGTCGATCGCGACTTCGCCTTCATAGACCGTCAAGGTCACCTTTTTTTCATCGCCGCTGGCGTGGCCCGCGAGCCCACTGAACGTTGCCTGCGAGACTTTGAGCTGTTCGCCGAGTGCCGGAGTCGAGAGCGTCAAGGCCGGCGGCGTCGTATCCACGACGAACGTAACAGCCGAGCTCCTCCCGACATTGCCCGCTTCGTCTTCCTGCGTCGCCTGAACCGTGTAGGTGCCTTCGGCCAGGGGCCCCGATGGCGTGTATGACCAGGTCGCGCCGCTGCGCGTGACGCTCCCGGACTCAGCTTCGGTCCCTTCCGGGAGATCGCCGTCGTAGATTCTCACCGTGATCGTCGGATCATCGCCCGGAGCGTCGCCCGCGGCGCCGCTCAGGGTGGGCGTGGGGTCTTTCGTGCGCGACGGTTGAGAGCCGATCGAGACGGCCGGCGGCGTGGTGTCGACGGTAAATGTCACCGCCGCGCTTTCGCCCGTTTCCAAGAGGTCGGTCTGCTCAGCGACCGCCGTGTACCGGCCCGCGTCAAGCGGTTCTTCCGGCGCCACTTCCCATTCGCCTTCTTCGAGGCCGGAGACCGGGAGCGCGACCGTGGCCGTAGAAAAGGGAAAGCCCTGAACGCCGTCCCCTGGATAGATCATGATGATGACCGGGTCGAGCGGGTCTGTGGTCGTCCCCTTGAAGCGTGGCGTCTGTGAGTTGGTCGAGGTTTCGGGCATCGGCTGCGTGATTTCGAGCTGAGGCGCGCTAGCCATGGCGACGCCGGTGCACGCGAGCACCAAGGCAGCCGCGGTCGCGACGATGACGGCCGCCACCCGCCTGCCGGCCCCCCCGCCCCTCGTCGAAAACGCTTCCCGGATCACGTGGTCTTTCGTTGCTGGTTCGCCTGTGCGCGCGGCTCGATCCGCGGCAAGTGCCGCTGCTACCCCGCTGATCATAAAGAGGTTTGACCCGATTTAGTGAGCCTTGCGCACAAACGACGTTGCCCTGGCCGATGCGACGGTGATCGTCCTCGCGGCCGCACGCGTGCGCATACCGGGTACGCCGATGACTGCGCGCCGCGCTACAGCTCCAGGTAGCGCATCACCACGCGGCCAATCGTGACCACGTCGCCGTTGCGCAGAACTGCCTGCTGGACGCGCCGACCATTTACGAACGTTCCGTTGGAGCTGCGATCGTCGAGGATCCTCGCGCCCGACGAACGGGGCACCAGAATCGCGTGCCTGCGCGAGACGGAGCTCTCATCGAGTCGCAGGTCCGCGCTCAGGCCTCGCCCGATGTGCATCGCCTCGCCGGTCAGCGCAATCACCAGCGCACGCTCGGGCCCCTGGACTTCGATGTAGCGGCCTGGCTCCAGGCGATCCAGCGCCATTGCCCGATGGCGAACGGTCTCGTCCAGGCATGTCGTCGGGTCGAAGCGCTCGGTGATCCCATCTCCTGCGGGGCGAATGAGGGTCTCGGCGGACATGGGAGTAGCAAATCAGATGCAACTCACGCCGACCTCAACGATCGTGAAGAAATAGCGAAAGACGGCCGCTGCGCGCGGTTGCGGATCGCCGTCTCCGGCGCGCTCGCGTACCCTGACGCGGATGCCCAGCCCTCCTCTCGCCGTCTCCATCGAGACATCGGCCGCCGCGCAGCTCGCCGTGCTGGCGATCGCAGGCCTGCTCTATACGTGGCGCGCGCACACCCTCTCCCAGGGCGAGGGCCGCGTGCCCGCCCCCCGCCGGGCCTCGTTCTACGGTGGCCTGGCCCTCGCGGCGGGCGCGCTCGCCGGGCTCGGACCGACCGGCCAGCACCTGTTGTGGGTCCACATGGTCCAGACGATCCTGCTCGGCGACCTCGCCGCGCTCTCGATCGTGCTCGGCCTCACCGAGCCGCTGCTGGCGCCGCTGCAGCGCCTGCCTCTGATCGGGCGCGTGAGGATGCTGGCGCACCCCGCCGTTGCCTTCCCCCTCTGGCTCGTCGACCTCTACGCATGGCACCTGCGCGTCTTCTTCCAGGCGGCCATGCACCACACCAGCCTCCAGGCGCTCCAGCACGCGCTGTTGCTCGCGCTGGGGATGAACATGTGGATGTGCCTGTTCGGCCCGCTGTCCAAGCCGCGCTGGTTCGGACACGGCGCCAAGCTCGGCTACGTCCTGGCCGTCCGCCTCGCCGGCGCGACCCTCGCGAACCTGCTCCTGTGGTCGGGGACGATCTTCTACCCGTATTTCCTGACCGGCGAGGCGCGCTTTCACGTCTCGCCGGTCGCCGACCAGAACGTCGCCGGAGCACTCATGCTGGGCGAGGAGGCGATCCTCACGCTGTGCCTGCTCTACTGGCTCGCCAAGCGCACCGGTGGCCCGGCGCGGGAACCGGTCAGGCAGCCGGCCGGCACGAGCTCAACCGAGGACGCCGTCTCCGTGCGAGCCCGGACGAGCGCGCACGGCGGCCTTCGCGGCGCCGAGTCGCCAGAGCCGATGCAGGCGCGAGCGTCCGAGCGCCGCTAGCCGCGACGCGGTGCTCTCAACCGCCAGCGACCGCGGGCAGGATCGTCAGTTCCGCGCCGTCGCGGACCGGGGTCGCCAGCCCGTCCAAGAAACGGATGTCTTCGCCTGCGAGATAGACGTTGACGAAGCGCCGCAGCGACCCGTCCTCGTCCGCGATCCGCGCGCGCAACTCCCCATGCAGCACGAACAGGCCGTCAAGCACCTCCTGCACGGTGGCGCCGTCCACCTGCGCCTGTGTCTCGCCTCCGGCCGCCGCGCGCAGCTGCGCCGGGATCTTTACGAGGACGGACATCAGACAGCCGCCGCCGCCGGCACACCTGCCTCGAATGCCTCGACGGTCGACTCGATGGTGGAGCTCTCAAACGTGCCGCGCACCGCATCCAGCGTCTTCAGGCCCTCACCCGTGATCACCAGCACGACGCGCTCGTCCGGGTCGATCTCTCCACGCGCCGCCAGCTTCGCCAGCACCGCCGTGGTGACACCGCCGGCCGTCTCGGTGAAGACCCCGGTGGTCTCCGCCAGCAGCTTGATGCCGGCGCGGATCTCATCATCGCTGACCGCATCCACCGAGCCGCCCGTGGAGCGTGCCAGATCCAGCGCGTAGGGCCCGTCGGCGGGATCGCCGATCGCCAGCGACTTGGCGATCGTGTCCGGCTTGACCGGACGGCAGAAGTCCTGGCCGGCCGAGAAGGCGCTGGCCACCGGCGAGCAGCCCTCGGCCTGCGCACCGCTCATGCGCGGCAGCTCGCCGTCCAGGAGTCCCAGCTCGCGCCACTCCTGAAAGCCCCTGGCGATTTTCGTGAACAGTGAGCCGGAGGCGATCGGGACCACGCATCGGTCCGGCAGCTCCCAGCCGAGCTGCTCGGCGATCTCGAACGCGAGCGTCTTCGATCCCTCGGCGTAGTAGGGGCGCAGGTTGATGTTCACGAACGCCCAGTCACGCTCGGCGCTCAGCTCGGTGCACAGGCGGTTGACGTCGTCGTAGCTGCCGTTGACACCCACAAGCCGCGTGCCGTACACACCCGTTGCGAGCACCTTCTGCTCCTCCAGGTCAGAGGGGATGAACACGTAGGAGTCCAGACCCAGCGCCGCGGCGTGCGCGGCGACGGAGTTCGCAAGGTTGCCCGTCGAGGCGCATGCGATCGTCTGGAAGCCCAGCTCACGCGCCCTGGTCACGGCCACCGAGACAACGCGGTCCTTGAATGAATGGGTGGGGTTGGCGGCGTCGTTCTTGACCCACACCTCGCGCAGGCCCAGGCGCTCGGCCAGCCGGTCGGCGCGGATCAACGGCGTGCAGCCGGCCGGCAGGCAGAGCCGGGTCGAGCCCCCGCCCGAGGGTCCGGGCGGTCCGTCCGGAGCACCGCGGCCGTAGGCCGTGGTCGGCAGGAAGTCGGCGTAGCGCCAGATGTTCTGGGGGCCGCCCTGGATGCGGCGGCGCAGCTCGCCGACGTCGCGGCGCGTCAGGTTGTGGTGGTCGTAGGCCACCTCGAGCGGCCCAAAGCACTTCTCGCAGACATAGAGCGCCTCCAGCGGATACTCCGCCTTGCACTCCTTGCACTGAAGATGACTGACAGCCATTTGGGCTCCTTCGCGTTAGCCTTCGCCTTGTCACGTGTGGCGAAGAGCGCGAAGCCCGGCCACACATCACCTGGAATTGGCACCTTCCCGCCTGTGACATTGGCGGTGGTTGCCGGGGTTTCGCAGGGCCAGGCCCTCCACCCCTCTGGATGTGTCCATCTGTGCTGCGGAGTCTAGCAACCGTATCGGCGAATGCAAGCCCGCGCATGAGCCGCGGTGGACGCCGGACACGTTGAAGCGGGGCGGGCGCCCGCCGGCGCCCGCATTCGCGGGTAACGCGCCCGCGCGCTCGGTGTAGGCGTAGCCGTGAGTGCCTCCACATCCGAGCACGACCCACTGCCCGCCGGCCGCCGGGCAGCTGTCGAGGAGGATCGCCGGACCGCCGCGACCGACGCACCCTTCCGCTTCGCCAGCCCCGTCCGCAAGCGGCGGATGCTGATCATCGTCAACCCGTACGCGACAACCGTCTCCGACCGCCTGCGCAACCTCGTCGTCTATGCGCTCCGGGGCCGCTTCGAGCTCCACGCAGTCGACACGCAGGCGCGCGGGCACGCCACCGAGCTCTGCCGCGAGGCCGCGAACGAGGGCTATGACCTCGTCGTCGCCTTCGGCGGCGACGGGACCGTCAACGAAGCCGCCAACGGCCTGCTCGGCTCCCCCACCCCCCTCTGCTGCCTGCCCGGCGGCTCGGCCAACGTGTTCGGCAAGATGCTCGGCATCCCCGGCGACGTCGTCGATGCCACCGAGCACCTGCTGGCGATGGCGGACGACTGGCGTCCACGCAAGGTGGACCTGGGTGTCGTCAACGGCCGCTGCTTCACGTTCGCCTCCGGCCTGGGGCTCGACGCGAGCGTCGTCCAACGAGTCGATGCAAACGCCCACATGAAGGCCCGCCTGGGCCCCTACTTCTTCGCGTGGGTCGCGCTCAGCACGTTCACGCGCGGCTACCTGCTGAGGCCACCACGCCTGCAGGTGCAGGCCGGCGACGGCGCCAAGATACTCGACGGCGTCACCGCAATCGTACAGAACGGCTCGCCGTTCACCTACTTCCAGGACCGCCCGATCGAGATCGCCGACGGAACCGCGCTCGACTCCGGCGCGCTCGCAGGCGGCGTGCTGCACCGCGCGACGCTGCTGTCGATGCCGTGCATCGCCTGGCGCGCGCTGTCAAAGCGTGCGCGCGTCACCGGCAACCGCCAGGTCACCGGCCTGAGC
>JBOGXX010000274.1:0-2153 GCA_050696475.1 Solirubrobacteraceae bacterium
GGCGCGGCGTCTGGGCCTGCCCGATCTTCCGACCACCACGATCGGCTCGTTTCCGCAAACCCAAGAGATACGAGCCGCTCGACGCGCATGGGCTGACGGAATGCTCGACCCGCATGAGTACGAGCGCTTTCTGGAGGAAGAGATCCGCACGACGATCGCACGCCAGGAGCGCCTGGGGTTGGACGTGCTCGTGCATGGCGAGCCCGAGCGCAGCGACATGGTCGCCTACTTCGCCGAAGCACTCAGCGGCTTTGCCGTCACCGAACACGGGTGGGTGCAGTCCTACGGGTCACGCTGCGTCAAGCCACCGATCCTGTTCGGCGACGTCTCTCGCCCGCACCCGATCAGCGTTCGCTGGTGGCGTTTTGCCCAGGGCCTGACCGACCGCGCAGTCAAGGCCATGCTCACGGGGCCAGTGACGATGCTGGTGTGGTCCTTCGTTCGCGACGACCAGCCTCACGAGGTAACCGCCCGCCAGCTCGCCCTGGCAATCGGTGATGAGGCGCTGGACCTCGAGCACGCCGGCGCTCAAATCGTCCAGATCGACGAGGCCGCGTTGCGCGAGGGCCTGCCCCTGCGCCGTGGCGCCCAGCCCGACTACCTGCGCTGGGCTGTCGATTGCTTTCGCCTGGTGTGCGCCGGCCTGCAGGACTGCACTCAGGTGCACGCGCACATGTGCTATTCGCAGTTCGAGGAGATCATCGAGCAGATCCTCCGCATGGACGCCGATGTCCTGTCAATCGAGGCATCCCGCTCAGACATGCAGCTGCTCGACGCCTTTGCCGATGCCGCCTATCCCAACCAGCTCGGCCCCGGCGTGTACGACGTGCACTCGCCGCGCGAGCCGAGCGTGAACGAGATCGAGGAGCTGCTCGCGCGGGCCGAGCAGCGTATCCCGCGCGAGCGCCTCTGGGTGAACCCCGACTGCGGCCTGAAGACCCGCACCTGGGAGCAGGCGCTGGGCGCGCTCGAGCACCTCGTGACCGCCGCCAAGCACCACCGCGCCACCACTGGAGGAGTGTGACGCGCGGGCGCGTGGCGCGGGCGTCCGAGCTAAGGCCCCGTCTCGACGGGGACTCCGACCAGGCTCCCCCACTCCGTCCAGGAGCCGTCGTAGTTCTTGACGCGCTCGTGGCCCAGCAACTCGTGCAGCACGAACCATGTGTGCGCCGAGCGCTCGCCGATCCGGCAGTAGGCGATGACATCCTCGCCGCTCAGAACGCCTTTGCCGGTGTACAGATCGCGTAGCTCCTGCGCCGACTTGAACGTGCCGTCCTCCTCGACGGCCTGCGACCAGGGCACCGACGCGGCGCCCGGGATGTGCCCGGCACGCTGTGCGCCCTCCTGCTCGTAGCCCTGAGGCGAAATGATCTCGCCCGCAAACTCGGCTGGAGAGCGAACGTCGACCAGCCTCGTCGCGTCATCGATCGCGGCAAGGACCTCATCGCGGCGGGCGCGAATGCGATCATCGCCGGGCTGAGCGGTGAACGCCACAGGTGGGTGGCCGGGCACGTCGGCGGTCGTCGGCCGTCCGTCGGAGATCCACTTTTCGCGTGGCCCGTTGAGCAGCAGCACCCGCTCGTGGCCGTAGTACTTCAGGTACCAGTAGGTGTAGGCGGCGAACCAGTTGTTGCGGTCGCCATAGAGAACGATCGTGTGGTCGTCCGAAACACCGCGCCCGCCGAACAGCTCGCCAAACGCCCGCGCGCCGAGAAAGTCGCGCCTGAGCGGATCCTGCAGGTCCTCCTGCCAGTCGAAGCCGATCGCTCCGGGGATGTGCGCCTGCGCGTACAGCGCCGGGTTCTCGTCGACCTCCACGATGCGGATGCTCTCATCGCTCAGGTGCTGCTCGAGCCACTCTGGCTCCACGAGGACTTCCTTCGCGTAATCAGACACTTGTAGGTCTCGCTTTCCGGTTTGGTCGGATCGTGGTTGCTCGGGACGACGCTACTCTGTCTCGCTGGTGCCCGTCAGCCACTCCGTCGCGGAGGTGGCGCTTGAGCTTGCGGCGGGCGTCGTGGAGCGTCTTGTAAAGGGCTCCCGGCGTGCAGTCGAGCTGCGCCGCGAGCTCCTTGGGCTCCACCCCGTTGATTGCCAGCGCGACTAAGACGTCGCGCTGGCGCGTTGTCAGCTCGTTGGCGATCAAATAGCTG
>JBOGXX010000275.1:0-7090 GCA_050696475.1 Solirubrobacteraceae bacterium
CCGGCGAGCACCCGCGCCTGCGGCTTGATGACCTCGGCGGCCAGCACGCCGCGACAGGAGCCGAGCGCGGGGTCCAGGCGGATGCGCTGCAGGTAGCGCGTCAGCTGCTCCACGGCGTCGATCGTCCCGACCCGCTTTATCTCCACGGCGATCCACTCGTCCTCGCTGTCTCTGCACATCAGGTCCACCGGCCCGATGTCGGTGGGCCACTCCCGGCGAACCAGTCTCAGCCCCTGCCCACACCACTGCGGGTCTCCGGCGAGCAGCTCCTGCAGCTCGCGCTCGACCCCCTCCTTCTCTAGCGTGGCCTGCGTGTCGAGCTGGTGATCGGAGTCCGAGAGCACCTCAGCGACCGCGATCTCCAGCCGATCCTCCTGGCTGCGCTTGCGCACGAGCAGCCGCTTCAGCCCGCCGCTGTCGTCGAGCTGTTCCTCGATCACCGTGGGCGCGGACATCCAGTTGAGCGGCTTGACGGCGGAGCCGCCGCCGTCGGCCCACACCATGAAGGTGCCGTCGGCCTTGACCATCAGCAGCCTGACCGCCTCGGGTAGAACGGTGCTGAGGCGCCCGGCATAGGAGACCTGGCAGCGGGCGACGATCAGGCGCACCGCGCGAATCTAGCGAGCGTGTCGGACCCCGGCGAGGCCGTGCGTCGAACCCCCGGGGGAGGGCCGTGCGTCGAACCCCGGGCGGGCGCCACTGCTGCTAGCGATGTTCGGGAGCCTGCTGCTGTGCGACGGGATCTTGCGCGGGCGGCTGGGGCAGATGGGGTGCGAGCGGCGGGGGGACGGGCTGGTAGGGAGCGGTTGGCGGCGCGTGCGCTGTGGGATCGTGGCTGACGGACTCGCGGAACTCGCGAATCCCGTTGCCGAGCGCTCTGGCGATCTCGGGCAGGCGCTTGGGGCCGAGCACGATCAGCGCAACGGCGCCGATGAAGATCAGGTGAACGGGATTCTCGAGGCCCATCACAGCTCAGCGTAGCGACCTCCGGGGCTCCCCATACCCTCTCGGTTCGTGGCCGACGCCCCACCGACCTCGCAGGGACACGCCTACCCGTCACCGACCCCGCAGGGGCGTCCCTACCCGCCGCCGGCGGGGCCGGAGGCGTTCTGGCCGGTGCAGGTGACGGTGCTGGTCGCGATCGGCCTGCAGGTCGTCCTGAGCAAGCGCCTGACCGTCGGGCCGACATGGCTGGTGCCGGCGCTCGAGGGAGTCCTGCTGATCGGCCTGTCGATGGCCACGCCGCGCCAGCTCGAGCACGAGCACAGGACCCGTCGCCGGACGGCGATCGCGCTGACGGCACTCGTCAGCGCGGCCAACATCTCCTCGCTCGTCGAGCTCACCAGCCTGCTGCTCAAACACAACGTCGAGAACGGCCGGGAGTTGATCGTCTCGGGGATGCTGATCTGGCTGACGAACTTCCTGATCTTCGCGCTGTGGTACTGGGAGGTTGACCGCGGCGGACCGGGACGCAGAGCCGCGGGCCACGATGGGCCACCGGACTTCCTGTTCCCACAGATGGCGGACGATCGCATCGAGCCGCGCCACTGGCGCCCGCAGTTCTTTGACTACCTGTACGTGTCGCTCACGAATGCGACGGCCTTCTCGCCGACCGACACGATGCCCCTGACGCTGGCGGCGAAGGGCATCATGGGCCTGCAGTCGATCGTCTCGGTTGTCACGATCGGGCTGGTCGTCTCGCGCGCTGTGAACATCCTCTAGCCGGCGAGGCTCGGCTCGAGCGCGAGCGCCTGCGCGACCAGCACGCCCACGTCCTCGCCCGCGCCGAGCGCGAGCGCCCGTCTGAGCGCCTCCAGCGCTCCCTCGCGGTCCATCAGCTTCAGGCGCAGCCGGCCCAGGCGCTCCCAGGCGCCGACGTCGGAGGGGCCACGCTGCGCCGCGCGCTCGGCGGCCTCCTCGGCGAGGTCGATGGCGCCCATGTCTTCGTAGATCCTCGCCGCGAAGCGATGTGCGGCGGGGCGATCGCCGTCTGCGCGGGCCCAGTCGCGCACCGCACGGCCGGCCTCCTCCAGCCTGCCGGCGTTCCAGAAGGCGAGCGTCATCAGGCGCAGCACTGCGACGTTGCGCGGCTGGGCGTCGCGGGCGTAGATCAGCCGCTGGGCGGCGAGCAGGTACTCGCCTTCGGCCATCGCGCGCTGCGCGGCCAAAAGGAAGCGCTCGACGCGCTCCTCGGCGGGGTCTGGCTTCGAGAAGTCGACGAATTTCATGCTGCCGGCGGGCACCGTGCGGATCCCGTGGCTGAACTTCACGCGCGCCCACTGACCAACGGCTTCGTCGTCGGTGCCCACCGCCTCGCCGGCGAGCACAGGATCTGGGGAGAAGTAGATCCCTGCCACCGTTCCCACCCCCCACTCGGGGTAGGAGATGCAGCGCGCGTAGCGGTGGACGACCGAGTGGTCGGGCACGCGGCTGCCAAAGGGATCGTTCTCGGCTCGGTCTTTGGCCGCGGCGCGGGCGCGCTGCTCGGCCTCGTAGGCGCGCCGGCCCGCCTCTTCGCGCTCTCTGCGGGCGGCGGCTGCACTGACTTTGACCGCGTTGGCGCTCACTTTCCCGCCGCGAGAGCCCTCGGCCAGGCGCTCGAGCTGGTCGGCGGCCTCGTTGATCGCCTTCAGGTGACGCTCGTGCTCGTACTGGCGACCCTGGGGCGCGACGTCGGGGTGCCAGCGCTTGGCCATCCGCCGCCGGGCGAGCTGCACGTCGCGCTTGGTGAACGGCGCCTCCAGCTCCAGCAGGAGCAGGTGCTGCTCGACATCCAGGACGGTGGTAGGCATGACCCGACCACGTTAGCGGGGGCGGGCGGGATTCTCATCCTCTCTATCCTGCGTGCGAATGTCCTCTCAATACGTCTTCACGATGCACCGCCTGTCGAAGCTGCACCCGCCGGAGAAGACGGTGCTCGACGACGTGTCGCTGGCGTTCTACCCCGGCGCGAAGATCGGCGTGCTCGGCTACAACGGGGCGGGAAAGTCCACGCTGCTGCGGATCATGGCCGGGGTCGATCAGGAGTACCGCGGCGAGGCGCTGCTCGCGCCGGGTGCGACCGTGGGGATGCTCGAGCAGGAGCCGCGCCTGGACGAGAGCAAGGACGTCAAGGGCAACGTCGAGGACGGCGTCGCCGAGACGAAGGCGCTGCTGGACCGCTTCAACGAGCTGGCCGCCAACTACTGTGATGAGACGGCGGAGGAGTTCGGGCAGATCCAGGCGAAGATCGAAGCCGCCGACGCGTGGAACCTCGAGACGCAGCTTGAATACGCGATGGACGCGCTGCGCCTGCCGCCGGCGGAGGCGGATGTGAGCACGCTCTCTGGTGGCGAGCGCCGCCGCGTGGCGCTGTGCCGGCTGCTGCTGCGCGCGCCGGATTTGCTGGCGCTCGACGAGCCCACCAACCACCTGGACGCCGAGTCGGTGGCGTGGCTGGAGCAGCACCTCGCCGAGTACAGAGGCGCGATCGTGGCGGTCACCCACGACCGTTACTTCCTCGACAACGTGGCCGGCTGGATCCTCGAGCTCGACCGCGGCAAAGGCATCCCCTACGAGGGCAACTACTCAAGCTGGCTGGAGCAGAAGCAGGCGCGACTGGCCCAGGAGGACCGCTCGGAGAAGGGCCGCCAGCGCACGATCGCGGCGGAGCTCGAGTGGGTGCGCACGAACCCCAAGGGCAAACGCACGAAGTCCAAGGCGCGCCTGGCCCGCTACGAGGAGCTGATCGCGGAGGACAGCAACATCAAGCTCGACGAGGTCCAGATCCACATCCCGCCCGGTCCGCGTCTGGGAGACAAGGTCCTGACGGCGACCGAGGTGTCGAAGGGCTTTGGCGAGCGGCTGCTGATCGAGTCGCTGTCGTTCGATCTGCCGCGCGCGGGCATCGTCGGTGTGATCGGCGCCAACGGCGCGGGGAAGACGACGCTGTTCAGGATGATCACCGGCGAGGAGAGCCCTGACAGCGGCAAGCTGGAGCTCGGCGACACCGTACAGCTCGCGTACGTCGATCAGTCACGCGACTCGCTGAACGCGGAGAAGACGGTGTGGGAGGAGATCTCAGAAGGCCACGAGCACATCAAAGTGGGCGATCGTGAGGTCAACTCACGCCAATACACGGCCGGCTTCAACTTCAAGGGAAGCTCCCAGCAGGCGCGCATCGGCAAGCTCTCGGGCGGCGAGCGCAACCGCGTGCACCTGGCGAAGCTGTTGCGCAGCGGCGGCAACCTGCTGCTGCTCGACGAGCCGACGAACGATCTCGACGTGGATACGCTGCGCGCGCTGGAGGACGCCCTGCTGGCGTTCCCCGGATGCGCGATCGTGATCTCGCACGACCGCTGGTTCCTCGACCGGGTGGCGACGCACGTGCTGGCCTTCGAGGGCGATTCGCAGGTGACGTGGTTCGAGGGCAACTTCGAGGCCTACGAGGAGCACCGTCGCGCGACGCTTGGCGCGGCGGCGGATCGCCCGCATCGCATCACCTACAAGCGGCTCGTGCGTGGCTGACCCGCCCTCAGGCGTGCCTTCGCTCGCGAAAAGGCCGGCCGCGTCGCCGACCAAGTTCGACCGCGACACGGACGTCTGGCGCATCGAGGACGGCAGCGGCGGCGGCCTGGCGCTGTTCGGGGCGCAGATCGCGGCGGACTGGCGCGCGGGGCGGGGACCGCACGGCGGCTATCTGGCCGCGATCCTGCTGCGCGCGCTGATCGAGACCGTCGCCGAGAACGCACGCGCGCCGCGCTCGTTGACGATCCACTACGCGCGGGCGCCGGAGCCCGGGCCGGTTCAGATCGCGACGACGATCGAGCGACAGGGCAGCTCGCTGAGCACGCTCTCCGCGCGCATGCACCAGGGCGAGGATCTGATCGCGCTCGTCCTCGGCGCGTTCTCGGTCGCTTGGGGCGGGCCGGAGATCTCGCGGGCGCAGATGCCGGACGTGGAGCCCGCGGACCCCTCGCGCGAAGGGGTCAAGCTGATCGAGCACGGTGGCCCTGAATTCGCGCGCCACCTCGTGCTGCAGCCGCGCCTCGACGGTGAGCTGTTCGCGCAGGACGAGCAGCCGATGCAGGTGCGTGCGTGGATGGGGCTCGCCGAGCCGCGGCCGATCGACGCGCTGTCGCTGGCGTTCTTCACGGACGCGCTGATCCCGGCGCCGTACATGCAGCTCGCCGAGCCGGTGGCCGTGCCGACGGTCGACCTGACCGTGCACTTCGATGAGCAGATGCCGCGCAAGAGCGATCAGCGATCCTCCCCGCAGGGGGATCCGCGCGAGCTGTGTCTGGTACAGACGCGAGCAGAGCTGATTCACGACGGCTTCTTCGTGGAGGACGGGATGATCTGGGCGCCCGACGGGACGCTGCTCGCGCAATCGCGCCAGCTGGCGATCGTGATTCCGTTCTCCAAGCGGTAGTCTCCGCGACGGATGTCTGACTACACGGCCAAGCGCATCGGTGAGATGCAAGCCTCCTACGGAGGCGGCTTCGTCAAGGCGCGGGCCGAGCTCGGCGTCAGCGCGTTCGGGTTCCAGGTGATCCAGCTGCCGCCGGATTCCAAGGACTACCCGGAGCACGACCACGCGGAGAGCGGCCAGGAGGAGGTGTTCCTGCCGATCGGCGGCTCCGGCTGGATGGAGATCGACGGCGAGCGCGTGGAGCTCGACCCGGAGATGTTGGTGCGCGTCGGGCCCGAGCCCAGGCGCAAGCTCTACGCGGGAGCGCAGGGGCTGCGGGTGCTGGTGATCGGCGGCTGCCCCGGAGAGCCCTACAAGATCGTCCCGGGCACCGAGCTGGAGTCAACCGCGTAACGCACCGATCGCCGCCGGCCCTAGCCGGCTCGCTCGAACGAGCTGTCGCTGGTGAGGCGCAGCGCGGCGGCTGCTATCAGCCGGGCGCAGGCGTGAACGTCATCGAGCTGGACGAGCTCGACGGGTGAGTGCATGTAGCGGATTGGGATCGACACGAGCCCTGTCGGCACGCCGCCGCGGCTGAGGTGCACGGCGTCGGCGTCGGTGCCGGTCGCACCCCCTGAGGCCTCGACGGTGAAGGGGATCTTCTCGACCGTGCCCGCCTCGAAGAGCAGCTCGAAGACGGCGCTGCTGAGCGTGGATCCGCGCGCGATCACGGCCCCGGACCCGAGCTCGTGCTTGCCCGCCTCCTTGACGTCGGCGCCGGGCGCGTCGGTGGCGTGCGTGACGTCGACGACGATCGCCGCGTCGGGTGCAAGCGCGAAGGCGCTGGTGCGCGAGCCTCCGAAGGTGGTCTCCTCCTGCGCTGCGGCCACGGCCGCGATCTCCCACTGCGCACCGCCGGCCTCGGCGACCAGGCGCGCGGCCTCGAGCGCCACGAATGAGCCCAGCCGGTTGTCGAGCGCGCGTGAGACCAGCCGTCCGTTGGGCAGTTGCGCCGCCTGGGCGTCGATCACGGCAACGTCGCCGACACGCACGAGCTCACGTGCCTGCGTGCCGTCGCGGGCGCCGATGTCGATGTGCAGGTCGCGGATCTCGGCGACCTTCTTGCGCTCCTCCTCGCGCAGCAGATGGATCGGCTTCTTGCCGATGACCCCGATCACGGGGCCTTTGCTCGTGTCCAGGACGACGCGCTGCCCGACGAGGATCTGGGCGTCCCAGCCGCCGACTTCACGGAACCACAGGTAGCCGTCGTCGTCGATGTGGGTGACGATCAGCCCGATCTCGTCGATGTGCCCCATCACGAGCAGTCGTCGTGGAGGATGCTCGTAGCCCGGGGCCGGCTCCACGAGCGCCAGCGGCGTGCCGAGGATGTCGGTGCTGACCTGCGCGAACCCGGCCGCGCCCTCGCGCCAGACACGCGCGGGCGCGGTCTCATATCCGGAGGGTCCGCGCGCGGCGAGCAGCTCCCTCAGCAGCGCCGGCGGCCCGGCGGCGTCCGATCCCTGCGCGGCTTCCGCGCTCGCCTGATCGCTCATCGTGCGAGCAGCCCGCGCAGGACGTACTGGAGGATGCCGCCATGCCGGAAGTACTCGACCTCGCGTGGCGTGTCGATGCGCACGCTCGCAGCGAAACTCACCCGCTCGCCGTCCGGCCGCTCGGCGCTGAGATGCACCTCGCTCGGCG
>JBOGXX010000276.1:0-17934 GCA_050696475.1 Solirubrobacteraceae bacterium
CCATCGCCAACAGCACTTCAACGACGGCCTCCCGGCCAGCGTCATAGATCGCTTCCGCCTCGACCCGCTCCACACCACAGGATTCGACGCGGAGTTATGTCCACCTACCCACCAACTGAACGCTTACCTGTTCCCAGCGATGACCGGGTTTGCCGACGTCAGCTTTCGGGGTCGCGAAGGGCTCAGCAGGTATTTCGAGCAACTCGACGAGACCTAAAGAGAGCTACCGCCTCGCACAAGCGACCACCGGCAAGGGGGTAATGCCACTGGGGAGCTAAAACGAGCGACAGCGGTCACGACTTCGCTACGGCTACGCCTCCGCTACGTCGAGACCGCTAAACCACCACGGGGGAGAAAAGATGGCTGCCACTAAGGAGAAACCGATGGCCATTGACATAACCGTCCTGCGAGGGATCGGGCTGCGGCCGGCAGAGCGATGACGTTGTCGTCGTTCTCGGTGCTATCAGGCCTCGATGAGAAGGTACGACCGGCGACGTCGATCGTCTGAAACCGGACACCTTCTTGGGGATTTTTCCTGAGGCGCCGGAAGGTGTTTGAAGCCGTGACCGTCGGCGCCCCGGCGAAGCTCTCATGGCCCTGGGCGCCGATCGTGCAAACTGCCGCCCGGCTCGGGTGGGTTACCGGCGGTACGCTCGGCCGCGGGGGCCGATCACGAGGACATCGATTACTCGGTCGGCGTCGTGTCGGTCGAAGATAACTCGCCAGTCGCCCACCCGTAGCCGCCATAGACGCTCCGGCCCACGCAGCATCTTCACGTCGCCATCAGGCAGCACGTCAAATCGCGTCTCGGATCCGATCGCGGTCCGTCCGGCTGAGCCGGCGCAGAGCCTTCAACGCGCTTGGGCGGATCTCAATCCGCCACTGCTGCTGGTCAGCCAGCGCGCAGCTCCGCCTGTGCCTCAGACCAGGGTACGCCGGGCTCGCTCCGTGCCTGCCGTATCGCTTGCAGCTCCTCGCCGCTGAGCTCCTCCTCGTCGTCCGGCGCCGCGTCGAGCATCGCGATCACCGGATCCTGGGCGCGACGAAGCAGGATCGCCGCGGCGGGTAGCGACTCGTCGGGTAGGGCATCGACCAACTCGTGTAGCTCGGCCTTGGTCATGGCCGAACGGTAGCACTGGGCAGCGCCGCGGCAACGCCATGCCGAAAATCGTGCGGCGACTCGTTCAGGCACTTATCGCGGGAACTGCCTGAAACCACGAGGATCGCCGACAATCGGCTGGCATCCGAAGGAACCGCCGCGCCCTGCCCGCCTCGCAAAGGCCCGAAAAATCTGGGCGTTCCGACGCGATCGGCTCGCGAGGAGCGGGCGCTTTGCAAGCAGGAGGTCCGGTTGGCTCCATTCGGCCAGTGCGTAGAACCGACTGCTTTTCGCGTGGTCGCCTTACTCGGGCGGCCCCGTACGTGCGGCGATCGCGGCATCGATCTGCGTCGCCACGCTCGGGATTTCCCGCGCGATCTGGCGCAGGTCGCGGTCGGTCATCACGATCGCAGTGAGGTCGGTAGTCGCTACGACGCTCGCGTTGCGTCGGGCGTCGCGCATCACTCCCACGTCGCCCGCGAAATCGCCGGGGCCAAGTGTGGCGAGCAGCTCGCCCTCGCGCCGCACCTCCGCGTGCCCGGAGGCGATCAGGAGGAACTCGTAGGAAAACGCGCCTTGGCTGATCAGCCGCGTCCCGATCGGCACTACGACCTCGTCGGTGACGCTCGCAACCCGCTTGACCTCGCGCGGCGAGAGGCCAGAGAAGAGACCTATCGAACGGACCTTGGACTCGTGCATCGATGCCCTCCCCAGTAGTCGCTACCAGCCCGTTGGCGGTATCCGGCGTGTGCGCTGCTCGGCAGATGGCTCCACGCCGCAACCGTATCTGCAAACCATTCTGAAGTCCACACGACCGCTGCCGTGGTCCGTCGATTCCGATCATGCTCGTCGCGCCGGCCTCGGACAGGCGGCGCGAAGGTCCGGCCGCGATGGGCCGCGTAAATCGAGCGGACGGGCTTCAGGTCAGCCGAGCCCGCCATGGTGCGTTGCCCTCCGAGGAGAGGCCGAGATCGGAGAGAGCACGGTGACGGTCGAAGTAGACGACAATCCTCGTTACCTTGCGGTTGCGGATATGAAACAGGCGCGCTCCCTCTGTTCGCATCGTCCCCAGCTCCAGGCCGCTTGTCTTGGCGCGCCCGCTGCGGTGGTCGAGCACCAGGACGCGCTCACCGTCGATCTCGCGTAGTTCGTCCGCCTCGATGCGGAAGTTCTCCCAGGCGCTCAGAAACTCGCGAACCCCCTTCCCAAGACCGTCAAAACCTCCCGTCCCTCCGCCCAAAGGTCCATCGGCGTCGGTAACTTCGATTTCTGGGTCGGCCCAGTCGGATGCGCTGAAGTCGCCACGTTCCCAGCCTGCATAGATCGACCGCACGACCTCCATGTTCGCCGATTGCGTCACGACCCGCGTTCGGGGGTGAGGCCCAGATCGGTGAATGCACGGTCACGATCCCAGTAGAAGGCGAGTCGGGCGACTTTGCCATTGCGGAGATGAGGGGGTCCGTGGTCGGGCGCCGGACCGAGGCCATTCAGGCCGGCACCATCGCCACCGTTG
The DNA here is from genome assembly GCA_050696475.1 of Solirubrobacteraceae bacterium. GTDB lineage: Bacteria > Actinomycetota > Thermoleophilia > Solirubrobacterales > Solirubrobacteraceae > Palsa-744. Next base: position 2,613 of record JBOGXX010000276.1, read on the forward strand.
CGGTTCCCTTCAATGCAACCGACCGCCGCCTGCTCCGTGAGCACAAGCGCTTCGCCGTCAGCGTGGAAGTCAGCGTGATCTCTGGCGCGGCGCGGCTGCATTCGCGCACGATCTCCTTTGGCTGAGCGACGGTCATCGAGCGGGTCGACCGTCACGGTGACCGCCGCGCGGATCGGGCCGTCTACGCCGCGGATGCTCCACGTTCGAGGGGGATCGACGTGGGAGACCTCAGCGGTCGCGGCGCGCTCGGCGAAGCCGATCCGGCGGGTGGTCAGGCATTTCTCCCCGACACGGTGAGGGGCTTCGCCCTCCATCGGGCCGCTGATAACACCCTGTTGCCACTCCTCGAATCGGCTCGGGTCGCTGACGTATGCGAACACCTCCTCCGGCGGCCGGGCGACCTCGGTGCTCACGCGCAGCGGTGCCATCAGGAAGTCTGGCCGATGACGTCGGCGAACCGCTGCAGGTAAAGCGGCCAGCCGCCCTCGCCGGCGACGCCGTCGCGCATTGCGTCCCAACCTTCGCCGTGGCGGTCGAGCTTGCGGTGCTCGAGCTCGACGCGGGTGCGCTCCTCCGACTCGGCGATGAAGCGCACTTCGACCTCGCTCGTCTTCTCGTGGTCCGACTCGATCTGCCACTGCGGGCTGATGTCCCAGCTGAAGAGAATCCGGTTCGGCGGCTCGAACGCGAGCACCCGCGCCCACTGGCACTCGCTCCCGTCCACGCCACGGTCATAGATGCGCCCGCCGGCCCGCGGCTCGAACACCGTCTCGGCGATCTCGACGCCGAGCATGTTGTGCTCGTGCGGCTTGATCCTGTCGAAGTCCTCGGTGAAGGCACGGAACGCTCGCTCGATCGGGGCATCGACAACGACCTTGCTGCGGACCGTGGTGGCCGTGGCCTGGGTGTGAGTGTTCATTCGCCCTCCTTAGACGGTTTCTCGATCGCCTGCTTGTAGGCGGCCAGGGTCTTGCCCCAGAAGCGCTCGAGCTCCGCGCGCAGCGCGGCGAGCCCGTCTGGGTCCACGCGGTAGATGCGCCGGGTGCCCACGGGTCGGTCGATCACGAGCCCAGCGTCCTTGAGCACCCGCAGGTGCTGTGAGACCGCCGGGCGGCTCACCGGCAGCTCGCCGGCGAGCTCCCCGACCCCGCGGGGACGATCCGCCAACAGCTCGAAGATTGCCTTGCGCGTCCGGTCCCCGAGCGCGATCCACGCATCCGTTTGGTAAGTCTGCACGATCGGTAAGCTTACACTGACCATCCCTGGCTGTCAAAACGGCATACCGCGTACGGCGCACACCGCTCCACCCGGTGGAGGAGGCGCGCGTAGCCTCCAAGACTGGTCCCTGAGGCCCCTGCGTCTGCACGCTGCGAGTATCAGCCCAGCGCGGGCAGCCAGTCCGTCGGCAGCGTGGCGGGCACCTCGGGATAGTCGGGCACGACCCTAGCTGCGAAAGACTCCGCCGGACCTCCAGCTAGGAGACGGCTTACGTCTGCCATTGCGCTCAGCACGCGCACCGAGGAAGCGATCTGGAAGTCAGCTGCCCCGAGCTCCTCGCCGCCGATGACGCCGCCTTGGAGCAGGCTGTCAACCTTGTCGAGCAGTCCGGGCAGTTCGGAGAGATCCTGTCGCACTCGCTCGACGCTCGCCCCAGCCTGGCGCACGAAGACCGGCACCACTGGTGTGAGCAGGACGCCCATCAGTGCCGGTGCGGGTAGCGGGCTGGCGACATCCGCAAACCAGCGACGTTGACTGAGGTGGTGGCGAAGACCCCAACGGATCAGGCGACGTGGCACGGGTTGCAGCACGGCCTCGCCCCAGCGCTCGGCGTCCTGGGCAGCAGCGCGAGCCGCCGGCTCGCTCGGGTAGAGGGATGGCGTCGGGGCAAGCTCCTCGAGCGCCTCGGCTATCGCAAGCGAGCCCTGCACCCGACGGCCATCCGGGAGCCTCATCGCGGGTACTGTGGCCCGAGCGAAGCGGAGCGCGAAAAGCGCCAGTGGGTGGGCGCCGCCGAGCAGCTCGAGGTAGCGATATGTGAGCCCCTTTCGCTCAAGCATCCCCCGCACGCCCAGAACCGGGTGCGATAGCGCGATCCCATATAGGCGAACGGGGCTCTCGACCACAATCTCCTAACTTACTCGCATCCACCTTCAAACTGCCTGCAACCGGGCCGGCTTCTCGGTTTCTGGTTTCCGCCCTTCTCGCAGGTGGTTCCGACTTCTCTGATGGGGTCACTCGCTACGCCCGAGCGACTTGACTCCGAGATGGAGATCAAGACGTGCGCTGATCGCGTGCGGACAGCTCCCTTTTGAGGGATCCCAATGCGGGTAGCTACGTCGCGGCGCGCCGATCAACCGTCTACGTCGTCGTCGCACATAGGTGCATGAATTGGTTGCAGATCTGCCAAAGGAACGCCCGCCCACGCACGAGGGCACCTCGCTCACGAGTTTCTCGAAGGCTCTTGCGCTGGGCGAGATCCATGAGGACCTCGTCTTTCCCTATCCGGTACCGCGCACTGAGGAGGCCGACCGGGCTCGAGTCCTGATCCAACGGTTCCGAGATTACGCAGCGGCGAAGCTGAACCCGACGGCGATCGACCGCGACGGATGGATCGCAGATGAGATCTTTCAGGATCTCGGGGACCTGGGGCTCATGGGCCTGTACGTCGATCGGGAGTACGGCGGCGGCGGATTCTCGCAAACCGCATACGCACGCATCTTTGAGGCGCTGGCCGAGGCTGGCGGCTCGCTGGGCGTCGCGATGGGCGTGCACCAGTCGATCGGGATGAAGGGCATCTCGATCTACGGCAGCGAGGAGCAGAAGCAGCGCCTGTTGCCCGATCTTTGCAGCGGCCGCAAGCTGGCGGCGTTTGCGCTCACCGAGCCGCATGCGGGCTCCGACGCCTTCAACATCGAGTCGCGTGCGGTACAGCAGCGCGACGGCTCCTGGCTGCTCAACGGAGAGAAGCGATTCATCGGCAACGGTGGGCGGGGATCGGTCTTCGTGACCTTTGCGCGCACCGAGATCGACGGCAAGGACCGTCACACAGCCTTCATCCTCGAGCGGGGGATGGACGGCTTCGAGGCTGGCGATCGCTACGACACGATGGGCCTGCGCGGCAACGATCTGCGCCCGTTGTACTTCCACGACGTGCGGGTTCCTCCCGAGAACGTCCTTGGCGAACCCGGGCAAGGATTCGGGATCGCGATGCAGGTTCTCAACAACGGCAGGCTCTCACTCGGCGCGAGCTGTGTTGGTTTGGCCAAGCAGCTCCTCGACCTGGCGATCGGGCACGTAAAGGAGCGCCACCAGTTCAACCAGCGCCTCGCGGACTTCGATCTCGTCAAGGACAAGGTGGGCTGGATGGTCTCCTACCTGTTTGGTCTTGAATCGACCTGCTACCTGACGACCGGGCTCGTGGACGCCGGCATTCGCGACTACTCCATCGAGTCGGCGATCTGCAAGGTCGCTGGCACCGAGTTCGTCTGGTACCAGGCTAATCGCGCGATGCAGCTCAAGGGCGGGGAAGGGTATCTGCGCTCGGAGCCCTACGAGCTGATCATGCGCGACATCCGCATCTTCCCGATCTTCGAGGGCGCCAACGACGTGCTTCGCTCCTACATCGCCCTATCCGCGCTCAAGCCGCTGGGGCACGAGCTGGAAGTCCTGGCCGACGCCGACCTCTCGGATCCAATCCGCCTGCTCGGCGCCTTCACGGAAGACGTCCTCGGCCGCGTGAGGCGCGCCGTCCATCATCCTGACCGCCTGACGCGCACGCACGGGCAACTCGCCGGGCTGGCCGACCCGGTTGGCGAGCAGGTCAAGCGGCTGCGCCAAGCGGGGGAAGGCCTGCTTCGCCGATACGGGCCGACGGTGAGCGAGCACGGCATGCAGCATAAGCGCCTAGCGGCCGCGCTTGCCGACATCTACTCCCAGGTCGCTGTGCTCTCACGCGTGACGTCGATCTTGGACGAGCCCGGCCCGGAGACCTCGGCGGCGCAGGAGCGTCAAATCGCGGAGACGTTCTGCGCGAGGGCGGCCCGCCGGGTCAACCTCGCGCTCGACGACATCGAGCGCAACGACGACGAGCGCACGCAGTCGATCGCCGATCTGGCCTACGACCGTGGCGCCTATGGCTATGCGTTGCTGGGCGACTAACGGTGTGCGATGACACCGCTCGAGCGTATCTGCCGGCTCCGTGTCAGGTCAGCGATCACGGCACTGCCAGGGCCGGCTGCTGATATCGCCCTCGATGCTCGTCTCGGGATGTACGCCGCGCCGTCTCCGGACGCGCGTTACACCCGGGGCCGGCGAGACCTCGAGGATTTGAACCGGGGCCGAGATCGATAAAGGACCCGCCCGGGGATGCCGACATGGTCCTGATGGCCCGCGCGCGACGCTCATCCGTCCCCGACGCGGCGGCGCGCAGCTCGAGCCCGCCGTCACCCCCCGCTGTGATGACGGAGCTGCGCGAGGACGTTCACCCGCTCGGCGAGGCGCTCAAGGCGAGGGCCGATGACGTGCTGGCTCTCACAGTCCAGCGCGCCGCGGGCAGTGTCGACCACGTCGATCCCCTGGTGCACGATCGCTTCGAGAAGATCAACCGCGGCTCCACGCTGGCGGTGGCTCGATGGATTGCTGGAGAGGGCGCCGACGCGGCGATCGCGTCCGGGCGGGAAACGTGGGTCATCTACGGCGAGCTGGCGGCTCGCCGCACCGCTTCACTGAACCAGCTCACAAAACGTTGCATCTGGTGGCGCGACGCCGTCGCCGAGGTCCTGCGCAAGAGCGCCGCGGAGCTGGATGGGGCGCCCGAGGCGCTCGCCCAGGCGCTCACCGTGCTCCAGCTCAGCCTCGAGTTCAGCCTCGTGCGGATGTCTAAGGTCTTCGACAGCGAGCGCCAGAAGATCGAGGAGGAACTCGCCAAGCGAGAGCGTGAGCTCTCGTTCCTCGCCACCCACGACGGGCTGACGGGCCTACCGAACAGAACGCTGATCCTCGATCGGGCAGAGCAGATGATCGCGCGCTCCCTACGAAGCAAAGGTCGTGTCACGGCGTTGTTCGTGGATATCGACAATTTCAAGACAGTTAACGACACGTTCGGCCACCAGGCAGGTGACCAGCTCCTTCAGGGGGTCGCAGAACGGCTCGACGGGGTCGTGCGCGGCAGCGATGCCTTGGGCAGACTCGGCGGTGATGAGTTCGTGATGGTGTGCGAGGAGGGACAGCTCGACGCCGGACCCGGGCCCGTCGCCGAGCGTGTCCTGGAAGCGCTCAAGCCAGCGTTCAAGCTCGGCAAGGACGGCGAGACGAGCTTCGTCGTGAGCGTCAGCATCGGCATCGCCGTCGGCGAGCGGACGGCGGCTGAGGAGCTGCTCCGGCAGGCCGACATCGCGATGTATCACGCGAAGTGGGAGGGCAAGAACCGCTTTTCCGTATTCGAGGCGCGTATGCTCGACACGCTCGAGGAGCAGACGGCGCTGGAAATCGACCTGCGGCTGGCGCTCGAGCGGGATGAGTTCTTCCTCGCGTATCAGCCGACGCTGGCGCTCAGTGACATGAGCGCGACGGGCCTCGAGGCGCTGATCCGGTGGGCGCATCCCGAACGCGGCACAATCGCTCCCGACGAGTTCATCCCCCTTGCGGAGGAGATGGGCCTGATCACAGAAATCGGACGCTGGGTACTGGAGACGGCCTGCTCTCAGGGGGCGCATTGGCGGGCTGCCGGCCACCAGGTCGGGATAGCCGTCAACGTCTCGGCGGGACAGTTGGACAGTGATCAGCTGATCGAGGACATCGAGGCAGCTCTGGCCCGGAGCGGGCTCGACGCGGCGTCGCTGACGATCGAGATCACCGAGACCACGTTGATGCGGAACATCGAGGAGACGGCACGCCGCCTGGCGGCCATCAAGAGCCTGGGCGTTCGGATCGCGATCGACGACTTCGGCACCGGATACTCGTCGCTGGCGCATCTCCAGCGGTTCCCGGTGGACGCTCTGAAGATCGACCGCTCGTTCATCGCAGGGCTCAGTCGGAACAAGGAGGGCGAGGCACTCATCCACACCCTCGTCCAGCTTGGCAAGGCGCTGTCGATCGAGACGCTGGCCGAGGGCATCGAGGAGGCGGGTCAGCTCTCGACGCTGCGCGACGAGGAATGCGACAGCGGTCAGGGCTTCCTGCTGGCTCGGCCGCTCGATGCGAAGTCCGCGGAGGCGTTCATCGAGAGCCGGCGCACGCACACTGATGCAGAATCCCCTTTGGACGAGCGGCAAGGCGATCGACACGTTGGTGCCGTGCAGGCCGGCGCTGGTGACGCTCGAGGAGATCGCCGACCTCACAGACCTCGAGCTCCGGACGCGCGTTGACGGCGAGACCGTCCAGCAAGGCACGACCGCAAACCTGATCTTCGGGCCGGCGGAGTTGATGGCGTGGCTTTCACGGACGATCACACTTGTTCCCGGCGACATCATCGCCACAGGCACGCCCGCCGGCATCGGCGCTGCGCAGGGCAGGTTCCTACGAGATGGGAACGTCGTCGAGGTGGAGATCGACGGCGTGGGCACGCTCAGCAACCCCGTGCGTGCCGAATGAGCTCCCAGCGGTCGCACGGGACTACCTGTCCCGATACCTCGCCGGAGCCGGGAAGCCGCGCAGCCGGATTCGACATCTCGTGAGCGCACCCCGGACCGACGTCCGGTGTCCGTTCAGGAGCCGTCGTTCACAAATGTCTGGTAGGGCCGGCAGGGCTCGTTGCGCAGGCTCGGGCACGGAGGCTCTTCCGCGGGCACGCTGACGCCCGGCACGATCGGGAGGATCAGGCTCGACGTCTGCTTGCGCGAGAACTCGATTTCCACGTGCGAAGTGGTGCCCGCCGGTTCCGTCTGGCTGAACGACCACACCGGCTGTGTGCCGTTGGGCGCAGCGATCGTGACCTTGATGCGCGATCCGGCCCTGTAGGCGTGCCCCTCGAAGTACAGCGGGATCACGACAGGAAGAAACCTCGTCTGGCTCAGGGGCCGCACATCCTTTGCAAGGAGCGTGGGGATCGGCTGGAGCAACGTCGGGCTCTGCTTGAGCATGTTGTTCGAGTTCTTCGCGAGCTTGCGCTCGCTCGCCCGCAGATAGCCGTTCTGCACGAACGTCTCGTTGCCGTCAGGGCGTACTTCGCTGACCGTGGCCAGGAGGTCGACATTCGTCGTTGAGGCCCTGACCCACAGGTGTACCGCGCCCGCGCCGATCGCCACGGCGTCGGCTGAGAGCGGCGCCGACACATAGGACACAGCGGTGCCGGGTGGGTTCTGTTCCCACTTCCATTCCCAGTCCGACGCGTCGCTCCAAAGCCCGCCACTGCCCGTGTTGCCCGCGTAGTCCGTCAATGGGAGGGCACTCGCGTTCGAGGTGTACGAGTCGACTCCCTTTCCGGTTGCCGGCTGTTCGTTGAGCACGCCGTGGGATCCGAGATACCAGACGCGAGCGACCGTGCCGGGGACGGGGAATTCAGAGAACGTCGCTTCGAATCCCGGGTAGGGATTGCCGGGCGTCGCTTCGCCGAGGGGCGACTTGCCTGCGCCGCTATCGAACAGCACCCGTACCTCCGGTAGCTTTTCGAATTCAGCCAGCGCAGTTTCGTAGGTCGGCTGCTCCTGGATCGGTTCCGGCGGCAGCGTGACCAGGTCTTCTTTGGGTAGCCCCATCGCTTCCTGGTAGATGACCGGGGCCGCGGCGTCCACGACCGCCAGGTTTCCGAGCGGTGCTCTATGCGCGACGTAGAGCGACAGGAAGTCATACCAGCGGTCGTAGGTGTCCGGATCGAGCGAGTCGATATGCGCGCCGTTGGTGAACGTGAACCACTTCTTGCTCGTGCCGGTGAAGTGCTGTGCGAGGTCGGCACAGTGACCTCCGGTCTGCTCGTCCTCCCACTGGCACGCCATGAACACCGGCGCGTTGATCTTGTCGACAAATGTGATCGGGTCCAGCGGGTCGGCGACCGAAGGGTTATAGGTCGCGTTTTCTTTGATCTCTTTCGGCAGGTTGACAGCCTCTCCATGCAGGTCCTGGTTTTCCGCGCATGTCTGGTCGCCTTCTTCGATCCGCTCGGACGCCCACGCCTGGCCGTGGCCGGGGCTGGCCGGTTCGGCGTTCTGCTGGCGTTCTTCGGCCCATTTGACCGCGAACCCGGTGTTGAGGATGCCTCCGGGGTAGAGCGTCGTAGCTGTCGCGTCGATCGTGGACAGCGGGGCGATCGCCTCCAGGGCGTGTGGCTCCGTCTGCGCGGTGAACAGCTGGCTGATCGCGCCGTAGGAGATGCCGATCATCCCGACCTTGTGGCCGAGCACCCACGGCTGTTTGGCGATCGTTTCGATCACGTCGTAGCCGTCGAGGTTCTGCAGCGCTTCAAAGAAGTCATAGGCGCCGCCCGAGCAGCCGGTCCCGCGCATGTTCACATCGACCACAGCGAAGCCCATCAGATTGGCCAGCACCGCGATGCCGTTTTCCGGGCCGGCCGGGTTCGCGTACCCGTAGCCCGAGTACTCGATCACCGTTGGATAGGGAGCGGTATAAGGCAGGGTCGGCACACCAGGAATCGGAAGCGTCGGAAAGTGGAATTCCGACGGCACACCCGGCTCGCCTGCAGGGCTCGTCGGCGGGTGGACATCGATCGCCAGCTTGATGCCGTCGCGCGTCGTCAGGTACGTGTAGCCGTTGTCGGGGATTTCCTGGTTGTAGATGCTGGGGTCCCACGGCGTCGAGGCATTCGTGTGGACGGTGATCGGACCCGACGTTTCGCCGCTCGAGTCCAATCGAACCCGGTAGCTCTCGCCCGGCGTCACGTTCCGGAACAGGAGCCCTCCGAGGGAGTCCGCTTCCCGTGTGAGCACCACCGCGCCGCGCTTGTTCAACAACGACATCTGGGCGTTTGGAGCCAGGCCGGTGACATACACCTGTTCCACGCTCCCGTGCGCCGTGAAGGCAGACGCGCCCGCTGCGGCCACCAAGCAGACAACGACCGCGCCGAGCACAGCGCTCGCGCCGATCCCCCCGCGACGTCGAAGCGCTGATCGGTACGCCGCCGGTCGGGCCTCTCCCGTCCAGCTTCCGGTGCGACGATTTTCACTCGCTCGATCAGTGCGCAACATCTCTCCTCCTCATCCGACACCTACGCGCACAGAGCCGAGCATCGCCGCCTCGGGCCCTTGGGTCCGCGATCAGCTGCTGACACACGCGGTCCGCCGCGCTCAGCTGCTGACACACGCGTGATACCCACCTAAGCGCGGAATAAACCGCAATCCTTTCCCGCGTCTCACGCCTGTGCTGTCAGGCCGCGCGGCAGCGATGCCCGGGAATCGCCGTCCCCTTGCAGCCCTCTGCAGCGTGATCTTCAGGTAGCGGTATTGCGGTTGGCGCGCGCCGTCCAGTGTCCAGCGGCGGGGCTTAGGCGATTCGTGCGGGCGCCGATACCTACCTGTGCGCAATAAACATGAGGATTCGCTGCTCGACCGGTCGGCGCTGCAGATGCGCGAAGCGACGATCACGACCGGTGTCTGGCTGACGCTGCTGATCGGGGTGACCGGGGAGCTCTACGTCGCGCTCACGTGGGCGCGCCCGCACCGCACGCTACTCGCGATCCTGTTCCTGTTGTCGGCGCTTGCGGCGGTCACCGTGATGTTGCTTCCACGCGAGCAGCTGGTCAGAAGTCGCCTGCGCGAGCCCTTCTTCCTCTCCTGGACGGTGCTCGACTTGGCGATGCTGGTCGCCGGGACGCTGGCCGACGGCGGCACGGCCAGCCCGCTCGTGCTCCTGTTCTTCGTCCCGATCGTGTTCTCCTCGATGTCCTACCCGCTCGGCTCGGTCGTCGCGGTGGGGCTGCTCAGCATCATCAGCTACCTCGCCGTCGCGCTCCTCGCCGGCGGGTCGAGCGCCGTCTTCCAGGGCGGCTTCGTGCTCGCGCTCGTGTGCACCGGTGCGATGAGCGCGTGGCAGGCGCGGAACCACAACCGCCAGCACCGCGCGCTGGCGGACGCCTCGCACACCGACCCACTGACCGGCTGCCTGAACCGGCGTGGCTTTGAAGAGCGTGCGAACGAAGAGATCGACGCGATGCAACACGGCGGGCGTCCGGGCGCGATCGCGATGCTCGACATCGACCACTTCAAGCCGGTCAACGACCGCTTCGGCCACGCCGCCGGAGACGAGTTGCTGTGCTGGGTCACGCGGAGGATCGGCGAGGCGATCCGTCCGGTGGACGAGCTCGGCCGAGTGGGCGGCGACGAGTTCGCAATCCTGCTGCGCGACGTCGACGTCGCGCAGGCCGGCGCGATTGTCGCCCGGATCGACGCGGCGCGGCGCGAGCGGGCACCCGCGTCGCTGGGCCTCGCGCGCTTCCCCGGCGACGCCGGCGACCTCGAGGGGCTCACGCGCTGTGCCGACGCGCGCCTGTACGGGTCTCGCAGCGCCCGTCCCAAGTACGCACACAGCTCCGCTCCACGAGAGAGGCGCGGGGCCGTGCACGATGCGACGGCACCGGGTATCCGCACGCCGCCCGACAGCGCCGCTGGCGCCCAGGTCGACGGGGGCCTGGTGGACGCAATCGATGCGTCGGTGATCGTCACGGACCTCACTGGGCAGGTGCTCAGGTGGAACAGCGGCGCGGAGAGACTGTACGGGTGGAGCAGCACGGAGGCCGTCGGGCGCAACGCGCGCGAGCTGATGGTTCCGGACGACGCGCGCGCCGCGGAAGAGCTCAAGGTCGAGGTGAGCCGCGAGGGACGCTGGGACGGCGAGCTGCTGGTGCGTCGCAAGGACGGGTCGCTCTTTGACATCTACGTGCGAAATCGCCTGGTCCTGGACGAGCACGGGACGCCCGCGGCGATCGTCGGCGTGGCCGTGGACATCTCAGCGCGCGTCGCGGCCGAGCGAGAGCTGCTGCAGTCGCGCAACTACGCCCAGGCGGTGACCGAGTGCATCGGCGAGGGCATGTTCACAATCGACGTCGGCGGCTGCTTCGGCGACGTCAACCCGACCGCCGAGTCGCTGCTCGGTTGGACCGGCGGCGAGCTGCGCGGCCGGCCTGTCGATGTGATCCTCCCGGCGCTGGGCTCGGGTGAGGGGAAAGACCGCTTCCAGGTGTCGGCGATGCGCGACGCGCTGACCCGCAGCCGGACCGTCCGCGCCGAGGACGCGCTGTTCTTGACGCGCGATGGGGCCGAGGTCCCGGTCGCATACACAGCCGCGCCCTTTCACACCGATGACGGCATGCACGCCGGGTGCGTCGTGATCTTCAGGGACGTATCCGAGCGCAAGCGTCGTGAAGCCGAGCAGCGACGCGACGCCGCCACGCTCGCCTGCCTGGACCGCGTCGAGCTCGCGCTCGCCGAGGACCGTCTCGTGCTCCACGCCCAGCCGATCGTCGACCTGCGCACCGGTAGGACCGTCCAGCATGAGCTGCTGCTGCGGATGCGCGAACCCGACGGGCGCATCGTGCCTCCCGGCGAGTTCCTGCCCGCAGCCGAGAAGTACGCCCTGATCGGAGACGTGGACCTGTGGGTGATCAAGAACGCCACTCAGATCGCCGGCACCGGGTGTCCGGTACAGCTGAACATCTCCGCGCGGTCGGTCGTCGATCACGATTTCCTCGCACACATCGAGCGCTGCATCGAGCAGTGTGCCGTCGCACCGGGAACGCTCGTGTTCGAGATCACCGAGACGGCAATCGTCGAGGACGAGGAGGCGGCGCGGATGTTCGCTGAACGCCTGCATGCGCTCGGCTGCAAGGTCGCGCTCGACGACTTCGGCACCGGCTACGGCACGCTCACCTATCTCAAGTACATTCCCGTCGACTATCTCAAGCTCGATATCGAGTTCGTCCGCGACCTCACCACCAACAGCGCCAGCCACCACGTCGTGCAGGCTGTCGTCGCGCTCGCACGCGACTTCGACCTGCAGACGGTCGCGGAGGGCGTCGAGGAGGCCGGTGCATTGGAGATCCTCTCCCGGCTCGGCGTCGACTTCGTCCAGGGCTACCATCTCGGCCGGCCCGCGCCGTTCGCGGTGACGCCCGGCGACCTGTGCGAGCCGGTGGGCATCCCCGCGCGTGGGGGCAGGCGGGCGAACCCGCGCAGGCCACGGCGTCTGAAGGTCGCCGCCACGCGACCCCGCGTCTGAGCCTCGGCGCCGGTCGCGGCATTCGAGGAGGCAGGCGTGCGGCGACGACCAACTGATCTTCCCGTGCTCACGCTCAGAAACCGGTTTCACAGCCACCGCGCAGTACGCTCCTGCGATGCGTCTCCCTCGCTGGCTGGGCAGCGGCGCGAAGGAACCACAGATCGCGGTCGGCGACCCGCGCTTCGATGGATGGGAGACGGTTGGCAGCTTCGAGGATCAGATCACGGCGGTGGCCTGGCGCGAGCAGCTCCGGGGCCTTGGCGTGGACGCCGGCTGCGTCTCCGACCACCCTCTGGACGCGCGCGGTCACGGTGACATATACCTCGTCGTGCCACCCGCGCAGTGGTCGCGCGCGAACGAGATCATCGAGAATCTCCACTGAACGATCGGCGTCGCGCCTCCGGCTTTGGGGGTGGGGCTGTGCGACGGCCTCAGCCGCCGCCGAGCGCCGCATAGAGCGCATCGATCAGCGCCCGGTTACGCGGGTCCTGCCACTGCGGACCGCCGCGGTTCATCACATACCCGAACGCAACGCCGGCGTCCGGGTCGGCGAACCCGAGCGCGCCGCCGGTGCCGAAGTGCCCGAAGCTCCGTGGGTTGGGGCCGAGCGGGCGCTCTTGCTGGGTGAGCTGAAAGCCGAGCCCGAACCGCGACGCTCGTCCGAGCACCAGGTCCTCGCCTGCGGATGCCTCGGCGGTCGCCTCGCGCATCACCTCCTCGCTCACCAGCAACCCGGCGTGCCCGATGAGCGCGTCATACACCCGCGCAATCGCAGGCGCTCCCGCGTGCAGGTTGGCCGACGGCAGTTCCGCGTCCTGCCACGTGGTGGTGTTGACCGTCCCGATGCCGGTGGCGCCCGGCGGGTTCAGGTATGCGCGCTCGCGCAGGTGCGTGTCGCGGAACGCCCGCTGCGCCGCCTCGGCGCGCGCGGAGGTGCGCCAGTCGAACACGTACTCCGCGCGGCGTGCGCGTGCGCGGGGATCCAGGCCGAAGCTCAGCTCGACGCCGAGTCGTTCAGCGACCTCGCGAGCAAAGAACGACCCGATCCGCTCGCCGGTGACGCGACGCAGGATCTCACCGGCGAGGAAGCCGAAGCTGTGAACGTGGTAGCCGTGTCCGCTGCCGGGCGTCCACCACGGCTCCTGCTCGGCGAGCGCCTGCGTCACCTGCGCCCAGTCATAGAGCGAGCCTGCGGGGAGCTCGCGCGAAATGGCGGCGAGCCCCGCCCGGTGGCTGAGGACCTCGCGCACGGTGACGTTCTGCTTGCCGGCGGCGGCGAACTCCGGCCAGCGGGCCGAGACCGTCTCGTCGAGCTCGAGCGAGCCGCGCGAGACGAGCATCAGCACGCACGTCGCGGCGATCGCCTTGCCGACGGAGAAGACGTTGACGAGCGTTTTCTGCCGCCACGGGCGCGAGCGATCCGCGTCCGCCCATCCGCCCCAGAGCTCGAGGACCGGCCGTCCCTCGACGATCACCGCCACGCCGGCTCCGAGCTCACCCCGATGCGAGAAGTTCTCGATGAACGCCTCGCGCACCGCGGCGAAGCGCCGGTCGCACGTTCCCACGATCTCCACCGACTCAACGATCGCAGGACCATATGGCCTATACCGCCAGGTGGGCCTCCACAGCGTCCCCGCCAAGGCTGGCGGTGAGCAGGAGCGGCGGCGACCTGCTGCTGGCGGCTGCAGGGGTTTTACGCACGGAGGCGGGGGGTAGCACTCCTTCTACGGGCCACGGAGGCCCGGATGGCGGCCGGTTTCAGGCGGGGCTGGGCGTGTGGCCCTTAAAAGCAGGGTGCTGTCTCCGCGTGCCGCTGCGCCTGCGAACGGCCTTCCGCTCGCGGCGCGCCCGTATCTCCCCTTCGGGCGCGCCGTGAAGCCGCAGTGATTCATGCCTCCACGATGCGGGCCGTCGATCCGTCCAGCGCCGAGCGCTGGCGGTGCGGTGCCCCCGGCGTGTGGCCGATGCGTCCGCGTGCCCGCCCGCCAGCCCCCGCGCACCCGCAGAATGCCGTCCACCGCGCTCGCGGGCGCCTGCGCCCTCGTCCTCTTCGCGCTGCTGCCGGCGCAGGGCCTGGCGGCGACCACTGCAGCCAGCTGGGACGCGACCCAGCAGCGCCAGGTGGTGGCGGCCGGCCTGATGGCGGACAGCGGCGGCTCCTTCGGCGGAGCCGGTGATCTTTCGGCGGCGCAGGCAAACGCCGCGATGGTTGCGCTCGCCCCGTCTCTCCAGAGCGCGCTGGCTTTGCAAGGACAGAGCGAGCAGCAGGCCGCACCGGGAGAACTGCACGCGCCGGGCGGCGATGGCGAACCACGCTCCTCCGGTCAGGCCGCGGTGGCCGTGCCGACGGCGCCGGTCGCACAGACGACCCAGAGCCCGGTCACTGTCGTCACGTTCGACCGGATGCTCGTCGACGAGCTCGGTCTGGAGAGCGTGGCGGTGCACGTGCAGGGCACCGCCGCCGCGGCGGGTCTTCGCCCTCCTTCATACTTCGGCTCGGAGGTGCTCGCGCGCTATCTCGAACTCGGATACGAGCATCCCGTCGGCAGCCAGCGACTCGACCTCTTTCCAACCGCAGCGATCACCCGAGCCCAGGCCGCGTGGTCGCTGTCTGCCGCGACCAGGCTCAGCTCCTGGCAGATCGCCTCCGCGCGCGAATCACTGTCCGCGTTCGCGCTTCCGTTGATGAGCGCCGCGCAGCGCCAAGCCCTGCAGATCGCGGTCTCGAGGATCGGCTACCCCTATGTCTGGGGCGGCACCACCGACAACACCGCGGACGGCCTCGAACATGGAGGCTTCGACTGCTCGGGGTTCGCGTGGCGGGTGTTCAAGGTCTCGGGGCTGCCGTGGGGACGTGAGATCCTGGGGCGCACGGCAGCCGAACAGGCCGGCGAAATCCCCAGGTCCCAGCGGCTGCAGATGAGCCAGCTGCAGCCTGGCGACCTGCTGTTCTTCGGGACGGCCCACTTCAACAGCAGAGCCACCGAGAGCGACATCATCCACGAGGGGATCTACCTGGGCGAGAACTGGGTGATCCACTCCTCCGGGCAGGGCGTCTACGTGCTGCCGCTCAGCGGCAGCTGGTTGGGGAGCTCCTTCGCGTGGGGAAGGCGTGTGATCGGATAGCGCGCGCGCCGCTCGCGGTCACGCCCACGAGCGC
>JBOGXX010000277.1:0-3198 GCA_050696475.1 Solirubrobacteraceae bacterium
CCGCGCGTCGCCGGCGCGATGTCCATGAACGCGATCGTGCGCTCGTCTTCGTCGACGATTCGCGCCGGCAGCGCACCCGCGAGGATCTTGCAGAAGATGCAATCCGGATCTCCCATACCGGCGCAGAATCCTACGCCAAGCGCGCCAACCACACCGCATGCCTGTGGGCAGCGGCGAGCGCACGCCGCCAGACGGTCTCAGCGTTCGAGGAACGCTCGTGCACGGGCGATCGCCTCAGCGCGCGTGCCCAGCTCACCGGCGTACTGCGCGGCAGCCAGCTCCTCCAGCAGCTCTCCCACCTGCGGCCCGGTCGCGATGCCGAGCTCGCGGGCGAGCTCGTCGCCCCGCAGCAGCGGCCGGGGCGGGCCCTCGGCGCGCCAGCGCAAGGCGTCCACGAGCACGTCTCTTGCGAGTCGTAGGTGCGCGTCGATCGCCTCCTGCGCGCGCTCGCCGCGTGTGGCCAGACGGTCGGCGACAGACAGCAGCGTGACATCGACCTCCACGGGCGAGCACGCGCGCAGGTACGCGAACAGCGCCCGGCGGGCCAGCGGCTGGGGCTCGTGGACGAGGAATCCGAGCCGCAGATGGCTCGATACGAGCGCCGCCACGTGCGCTCGCAGGCGCTCGCTTGCACGCAGCCGCCCGAGGATCGCGCGCGCCAGCGCGGCGCCGCGGGCGTCGTGACCGATGAACGTCACGCGACCGTCCGCGCGCGCCTCGCGCGTCAGCGGCTTGGCAGCGTCGTGTAGCAACGCCCCCCAGCGCAGCGCCTCGCCGCGGGTCATCTGGTCCGCGAGTGGCTCCGCCAGCAGCGCCAGGACCTCCGTTGCGCTCTCACCGAGCGTCGCCAGCAGCTGCTCCTGGGCTCGCTCCCCGGGAGCAGCGGCGGTCAGCTCCACCGTGCGATCGAGGACCTCCAGCGTGTGGCCGTGGACGTCGAGGTGGTGGAAGCGGTTCTGCTCGACCCCCCGCAGCGCGTCGAGCTCCGGCAGCAGCACCGCGGTGGCGCCCAGCGAGCTCATTCTCTGCAGTCCCGCGCGCGCCCGCGGAGAGGCGATGATCCTGCGCAGCTCGGCGAACACCCGCTCAGCGGAAACGTCGCTCAGCCCACCCGCATGGGCGCCGGCGGCGCGGAGCGTCTGCGCCTCGGGCTCGAAGTCCAGCTCCAGCGCGAGACGCACCAGTCGCAGGACCCGCAGCGGATCATCGGCGAAGCTCAGCGGCCCGGCCATGCGCAGACGCCTCGCCTGAAGGTCCGCGAGCCCACCGAGCGGATCGATCGGCTCGCCCCCCGCCAGGGGCTCGCCGATCGCGTTGACGGTGAAGTCGCGCAGCGCGAGGTCCATCTCGATGCTGCCGCCGCGCAGCGGCTCTACGTCAACCTGCCAGGCGCCCCCATGCGCGACGACCCGCCAGGATCCGAACTCCTCCGAGAGCGCGAAGCACGTGGCACGACGCGCTGCGCCCGCGATCGCCCGCGCGGCCTCGCCCGGATCACCGTCCACCACGATGTCGACGTCGGCGGTGCTCCGGCCGATCGCGCGATCGCGCAGGGAGCCTCCCACCTGCCACGCCCGGGCGTACCCCAGCGCGCTCCTGGCCGCGTCCAGGGCGCCACTCATGCCGGCGGGACGTTCACCGCGCGTGCCGGTCGGCTGATGCCTCGCTCCTCGACGGGCACGCCGTCTCGGTGGTAGAAGCGCGCCACGCGCGGCGTCAACGCACAGGTGACCTCATAGTTGATCGTGTCCAGGCGGCGCGCGACCTCCTCGGCGGTGATCCGCTCACTGAGCTGAAAGCCGATCAGGATTGCGCGCTCACCGCGCAGCCTCTCGACACCCTCCTCGAAGCCCAGGTCGACCGTGATGCTGTCCATGCTGACAGTGCCCACCAGCGGATGGCGGCGCCCGGCGATCAGCACGTCGGCGTTGTTCGATAGCCCGCGGCGCCAGCCGTCGCCGTAGCCGATCGGCAGCACGCCGATGTAGGTGTCGCCGTCCGCCAGGAACTGGCGACCATAGCCGGCGCTCTCTCCCGCGCGACAGAGCTTCACCTCCGCCAGCCACGAGCTCAGCTCCAGCGCCGGCTCCAGGGCGCGCGCCGCGGGGTCCTTTCCGAACGGGTCCATGCCGTAGATCGCGATGCCGCAGCGGACCATGTCGAACTGCGCCTCCGGGTCGCGCATCGCGGCGGCGCTGTTGGCTGCGTGCACCAGGATGTCCGGCTGCAGCGCCCTGACTTCTCGCGCCCAGCTCGTGAAG
Source organism: Solirubrobacteraceae bacterium (assembly GCA_050696475.1). Classification (GTDB taxonomy): domain Bacteria; phylum Actinomycetota; class Thermoleophilia; order Solirubrobacterales; family Solirubrobacteraceae; genus Palsa-744. Next base: position 2,262 of record JBOGXX010000277.1, read on the forward strand.
GCGGCCAGCTGGCGGGTGAAGAAGCCGTCGTCCTTGAGGTCATCGGCTGTCGCGAAATGAGTCATCGCACCGACCAGCCGAACGTTGGGCGCCGCCCGTGCGGCAGCTGCCACACGCGTTGCCTCCTCGGGGTCGCGCGTTCCCAGGCGCCCCATGCCGGAGTCGAACTTGATGTGTATGCGCCCCCCTCCCGCCGCCACGACCGCCTGCAGGTAGTCCTCGTTCCAGACGACCACGTCGGTGTCCGCCGCAAGCGCCTCCTCCAGCTCCACCGGGCTGAGTGCGCCCATCACGAGAATCCGCACGTCGAGCAGTCCCGCGGCGCGCAGCTCGCACGCCTCGCGAGCATCCGCCACAGCCAGCCAGCTCGCACCCCCCGAAAGCGCCGCGCGGGCGCTCTGCAGCGCCCCGTGACCGTAGCCGTTGGCCTTGACGACAGCACACAGCGCCGCCCCGCCGCGCAACTGCGTGCGCAGTCGCGCACAGTTGCGCTCGATCGCCGCCACGTTCACGCGCGCCTGCGCACGGCGCGTGCCGCCGGCCTGCGCCTCGGCGCGCGCGAGCGGCGACTCGTCAGTCACGCTGCGCCTTGCCTGCTCTGGCGTCGCTGGCAGCCCTGGATCTCGCTGCCGGCAGAGCACGAATCACATCCGTGGCGATCACGCCCTCCACCGCCCCGACACACCGGGCCGCCAGCCTGCCCGCCTGCGCGTGCAGCCACACTCCTGCGGCGGCCGCTGAGAACGCGTCCAGCCCCTGCGCCAGCATCGCCGCGACAACGCCTGTGAGCACGTCTCCCGTGCCCGCCGTGGCGAGCGCCGGGCTTCCCCCCGGGCTCACCGCCACCCGCCCGTGTGGATCGGCGATCAGGGTGTCGTCCCCCTTCAGCGCCACCACCGCGCCGGCGCGCTCGGCGGCCGCACGCACGTGCCGCAGG
>JBOGXX010000278.1:0-3561 GCA_050696475.1 Solirubrobacteraceae bacterium
GATCGACTCCGACCTGCGCGCGGAGGCTCTGGAGATACTCAACGACCTCGAGCCGGCCGAGGCGGGAGGGGGCAGGGGAGGGGGGAGTGGCCAGTCCTCAGGCCCAGGGCCGCTTGAGCAGCAGGAACGCGTTCAGGAAGAACAGCACGCCGAAGAAGATCGTCCAACGGTTTAGGTTGCGCTCCACCAGCGAGCCCCCACCCAGCGGTCCGGTGCCGCTGCCCACCCCGAATGCGCCAGAGAGCCCTGAATCCTTGCCTGAGTGCATCAGCACCAGGAAGATCAGGACCACCGCGATGATCACCTGCAGAACGGAGAAGATCGTTTCCACGTGCCGCAGAATATCGTGTTCGCGGGGGCTCGGCCCCGCTACCGGCCCACGCGCCGAGGATGCTCAACCCGAACGCCGCGCCATCCAGGACACGCACACGCTCGCCCAACTGCGACACTTCCGCCTGCGGTTTCGTTACCGTCGGGCGGCGTGAGGTCCGCGATCAGGCGCAACCGGGCTTTGCAAGATTTGCCGTTGCTATTACGAATCCTTTACCGATCCGTGGTTCGCTGCCGATAAGAGTCCGGTGGGCGTACCCCGCGATCTTTGGGAGAGCTGCGCCGACCACGATGACGGGACGCCCCCGAGATGAACGACAAGCACGCATGACACCCTCCAACCGCGCTCGGCGCAAGACTCTGCGCGCCGTTTTGTCCGCGCTCGCGGGCGGCGGCTTGACCGCTGCAACGCTGGGCGCGCCGTTCGTCGGCGCGGCGGTCGGGGACACCTCGACGAGCGCCAGCGAAGGTGCCACCCCGGCCACGGAAACGACGGCCACCACACCCGAAGCCGAACCCGGGGGCACGCCGACGACGACCACGACGAGCGTTCCGACGAGCACCACGGAAACCCCGACCACCTCCACGGCGGCGACGCCCACCACGAGCACGCCCACGCCCACCGCGCCGAGCTCAGGTGCACCTGGCAGCGGCGCCCCGCAGGCGCCGCGGTCCGTGCCGCCTGTACAGGCGCCCGCGGTCGTCCTCCAGCGCAAGCAGAAAGCGAGCTCGAGCAGCCAGGCGTCCACCACGCAGGCGACCAGCCCGCAGGCGTCCAGCACGCCGTCCAAGAAGAAGAAGAAGAAAACGGCCAAGGGTCCCTCCGGCAAGTCCGCCGAGAAAGCCACCGGGCCGAACGGCGTGGACGCCTCGCCGCAGTCGGTTGCCGCGGAGGCCGGGCAGCTCGTCGCGCTGCTTGCCTCCGCCGAAGCTTCGGATCAGGCGCTTGGCTTCTACCGGATTCCGCTGTTCCTGCTACCGATCTACAAGGCGGCCGCGGTTCAGTACGGCGTCCCGTGGCAGATACTGGCGGCGATCAACGAAATCGAGACCGATTACGGTTCCGACCTGTCGGTCTCCACCGCCGGCGCGGTCGGGTGGATGCAGTTCATGCCGAGCACCTGGCTGCAGTACGGGGTGGACGCGCTGAACGCCGGCTACGCGGACCCCTACAACCCCGTCGACGCGATCTTCGCCGCCGCGCGCTACCTGCGCGCCGCGGGCGCCGCCACCAACCTGCGCGCGGCGATCCTCGCGTACAACCACTCCGAAGAATACGTCGAATCGGTGCTACTGAGGGCGAAGCTGATCTCGACCTACCCCAATGGCGTGATCGCCACGCTCACCGGCCTGATCGACGGGCGCCTGCCGGTGACGGGCAAGCGAGTTGCCTGGAATGCGGTCCCGGCCGCGTCGGCATCCGCGTCGAGCGCCACCGCCAACGCGATGGCGCTGCCCGGCAAGACCGCGGGCTCATCTGCCATCGGAACGCCGGGCTCCACCGCGCCACTGTCACCGTCGGCCGCGGCCGCGGCAGCGACGGCCGGGTCCAGCGCCAAAGCGCGGCCACAGCAGCTGATCGAACTGCTGAGCTCGCCGAACGCCTCGGTGGTCGCGGTGCAGGACGGGCGCATCATGCGCATCGGGCACTCCAGAAAGCTCGGCAACTACGTGGTCCTGCGCGACGTCTACGGCGACGTGTTCACCTACGCGGGCCTCGGCAGCATCGCACCGACGTATGTGCTGGCGAAGTCGCCGGGCGCGCGCGTGGATTCGCCGGTCGTGGATGCGGCCAGTACTCGCGGCCCCGCGCCGTCCCAGGCCGCGAGCGCCGGCACACAGCCGCCCGTGACGTTGCATGTCAAGAGCCCGTCGCGGGGCGCAGGCGCAGAAGCTGCGGGCTCCGTGCAGAACGCAGAACAGGCCGCGGTTCCTGCGGGGATGGAGAAGGTGCGTCTCTTTGCCCACCCCGGCAACGTCGATGCCCGCGCGGCGGCGCGGGCCAGCGCCGCCAGAAGGGCGCGTCGCAGCAGCGCCGGCAAGCCAATGCGTTTGCGCGCCGGCTCAGTTGTCGCCTCCGGCACGGTGATCGGGCGTGTGCGGGTGCCGCCGGACGCGAGAGACGGTCACCTGCGCTTCGCGATCCGGCCCGCGGGGGACGCCGAAACGATCGACCCGGCGCCCGTGCTCGCAAACTGGGCTCAGCTGCAGAGGACGCTGCACCCGCGCGGCGCGAAGGCGACCAACGCGCTGCTCGGCGCGACCGCCAGTGACGTGTTCCTGCTCTCCAAGGTGCAGCTCGAGCGCGCGGTCCTCTCCGATCCCGGGATCACGCTCGATGCCTGCGCACGCCGCGAAGTCGCAGTCGGCGCGGTCGACAAACGCGTCCTGGCCGTGCTGGCGTTCCTTTCGCGCAGCGGCCTGGAGCCGACCGTCAGCGCTCTGCGCTGCGGAGAGAGTCAGCTCACGGGCGCTCGAACGCCCGTGAACGGCGAGGAAGTCGACATATCGGCAATCAACGACACCAAGATCGCTGGACACCAGGGCGCGGAGACGATCACCGATCTCACGATCCGGACGCTGCTGTCGCTGCCCGCGGAATTCGTTCCGCGCCAGATCGTCAGCCTGATGCGCTTCCCCAACTCGCCCAGCACACACGCATCGGCCGCCGCCTGGAACCACATCCACCTCGAGTTCGGCCCCGCCCGGCGAGTTCCGGCGCTCTCCGCGGCGGCCACGGCCACGACGGCGCACTCCGCGCGCTCGGGCCGCACGGCGCCCTCACCACTGGTGACGACCGCTGCGCTCAGCGCGGGTCAGTGGAATCAGCTGATGGCTCGCGTCGCTGCGCTGCCGATGCCGACGATCCCCACCAAGCCGAGCTCCGCGGCGATTCCCGACCCGAAGTCCGCGGGCTGACAAAGCCCAAGGGGATGGCTCGCGTCCCGGTGTCGCGGGCGGCGCGCTCCCGGGAGCGCGCCTCAGGGCGCTCCCGGACTCACGCGCCAGTCGATCGGAGCGGCGCTCCCGTCGATAGCCCCGTCACGCAGCTAGCCGGCCGCGGGTGGTGACCCGCCCGGGGTTCCCGCGCCGGCGCCACCCGGTCGCGCGTGGAAGGCACCGCCGAGGTCCTTGGCGCACTTCGTCTCAGCTGCTTTGAACGTCGCGCTGCTCGTGTTCAGGGCCTTTGAGTTGAAGATCGGCCCTTTGCGGGAGGTGTTGGCCTTTGGG
>JBOGXX010000279.1:0-2094 GCA_050696475.1 Solirubrobacteraceae bacterium
GTCGCCGGCGGTGAAGTACACGGCATCCACCCCCTCGAGCGCCTCCCAGCGCCCGCTCGCATCCTCGCCGCCGGGGTCCAGGCGCGGGCCGAACGTCGTGATCGTGCGCTCGCCCGTCCGATCCACCAGCGTCACCGCATTGCGGCTCGGCGTGTCCACGAACGTCGCACGCACGTCCACGCCCAGCTCGCGCAGTCGCGCCACCGAACGGTGCCCGTGCTCGTCGTCGCCGAGCGCGGTGATGAACAGGGACTCGCCCGCAAGGCGCGCGAGTCCGACCGCCGAGACCGCGCCGCCGCCAGCGGGCTCCTCGAACGGGTCGCTCGCGTGCACCACCTCGCCCGCGCGCGGCACGTGCTCCACCTGCGCGAAGCGCACCCACTCCACGTGTCCCACCACCGCCACTCTCAACCGAGGCCGCGCCACCGGCGCCAGTCTCACACACGCCAGCGCATAGGATGGCGGCCATGACACCGCTGCTACTCGTCCAGGAGCCCGCCCCGCACGTAGTTCAGCTCGCGATGAACCGCCCCGAGCAGCTCAACGCGATGAATGCCGAGCTGTGCGAGGCGCTGCACGAGCAGCTGCGCAGAATCGCCGGTCAGCGCTCATGCCGAGCGGTGATCCTCACCGGCGCCGGGCGCGGCTTCTGCGCGGGCGTCGACCTGCGCGGCTATGGCGCCGCGCCCGCCAACAACGGCAGCGACCTGCCCCGTGACCGCCTGGACAACCAGGAGCACATGTCAAAGCTGGTGCTCGGCCTGCGCGCACTCCCGCAGCCGGTGATCGCCGCCGTCAACGGCCCCGCCGCCGGTCTCGGCCTGGCGCTCACCCTCGGCTGCGACATCCGTCTTGCCTGCGCCAACGCGGTGTTCCGCGCCGCGTTCATCAACATCGGCCTGTCGAACTGCGACATGGGCACCAGCTGGCTGTTCCCGCGCCTCGTCGGCGCCTCCCGCGCGCACGAGCTGATGCTCACCGGCCGGCGCTTCGACGCCCAGGAGGCGCTGCACATCGGACTGCTCGCGGACGTCGTCGAGGAGGAGAAGCTGCTCGAGCGCGCCACGCAGGCGGCGCAGGAGATCGCGGCGCTCGCGCCATGGGGCGTGCGCCTGACCAAGCGCGGCATGTGGAGCGCGCTGGAGATCCCCTCCGAGCAGGCCGCGATCGAGTACGAGGACCGCCAGCAGATCATGGCCACGTTCAGCAAGGGCGTGCCCGAGGCCGCCGGCGCGTTCCTCGAGAAGCGCCCCGCAAACTTCGACGACTGACGAGTGCCGGCGATGAGCGACCTGTTCGACGTATCCGGCAAGACCGCGCTCGTCACGGGGGGCTCGCGCGGCATCGGTCTGATGATCGCCCGTGGCCTCGTGCAGGGCGGCGCGCGCGTGATCGTCTCCTCGCGAAAGAGCGCCGACGTCGAAGCCGCGGCACAGGAGCTCGGCGAGCTCGGTGACTGCCACGCGATCCCCGCAGACATATCCACACAACCGGGCGCCCAGGCGCTCGCCGCAGCCACGCGCGAGCGCTTCCCGTCGCTGGACATCCTCGTCAACAACGCCGGCGCCGTGTGGGGCGCGCCGCTCGAGGAGTTTCCCTCCAGCGGTTGGGAGAAGGTGCTGAGCACGAACGTCGAGGGCGTCTTTCATCTGACGATCGCGCTGCTCGTCGAGCTGCGCGCCGCCGCCGCCGTTGAGGACCCCGCGCGTGTGATCAACATCGGCTCGATCGACGGGCTGCGCACGCCGTCCGTCGAGAACTACAGCTACAGCGCCAGCAAGGCCGCCGTGCACATGCTCACGCGCCACCTCGCCAGGCGCCTGGCCCCCGAGCACATCACCGTCAACGCGATCGCCCCCGGACCGTTCCAGAGCAGGATGATGGCCTGGGCGCTCGACGATCCCGAGCTGCGCTCGGGCATCGAGCAGGAGGTGCCGCTCGGGCGCATTGGCCGGCCCGACGACGTCGCCGGGCTGACCCTGTTCCTCGCCTCGCGCGCGGGCGCCTACCTGACCGGCGCCGTGATCCCCCTCGACGGCGGCATCACCGGCTGTGGCTAACGGCCTGGCTTGACATGAACTCGCCCGTCAACAT
>JBOGXX010000280.1:0-2697 GCA_050696475.1 Solirubrobacteraceae bacterium
CTCGCGATCTCCGCGAATCGTCTCGCCGGACGGCTGCGGCAGGCGGGAGCACGAGCGTCTCGTGGCGGCTGATACGCCGCTGGACGCCGAGCGGATCCTCGACGAGCTCGCACGGCAGGCCGTCGACTACGTGATCGTCGGAGGGCTAGCCGTGCAGACGCACGGCCACGTGCGCACGACCGCGGACATCGACATCCTCCCGAGCCCTGATCCCGCCAACCTGACACGGCTGGCAAGCGCCCTGAACGAGCTGGACGCTCAGATCCTGAATCCCGCAAGCGAGCAGCTTGCGATCGACGCGAGCATGCTGCCGCGCGCTACGCTGTGGCAGTTCAGCACTCGCCACGGCGCAATCGACGTGCTGCTCGACGCGCCCGGCGCCCCTGCCTACGACGCTCTGCGCGCGCGCGCGCTCGAGACCCGGCTCGGCGGGCTGCGGCTCGCGGTCGCCGGACGCGACGACCTGATCAGCATGAAGCGCGCCAGCGCGCGACCAGTCGACCTGGAAGACATCGCCGCGCTGATCGAGCTCAACGAGCAGGACTCTGCCGAAGTCGATCGCCGCTAAGCCGCCGTCGCGCCTTCCGTGGCCGGCGTCGCGCCCGCGTCGGCCTGCGCCTGTGCGCCGGCTGTCGCGGGCCGCCCGGTCGCGGCGGGGGCCGGCGGCACGTGGCTCATCGCATGCTCGGCCAGCGCGGTGATCGTCAGGGACGGGTTCACACCGACGTTGGCGGGCACCGCGGAGCCGTCGCAGACGAGCAGGTTCTCATAGCCGAACACGCGCTGGCGCGCATCGACGACGCCGTGCTCGGGGTCCGGCGCAATCACGGCGCCGCCGAGGATGTGCGCGGTCGTGGGAATATTGAACAACGCCTCCGTGACTGAGCTCTGGGCGATGCCGCCGGTGCGCTGGGCGAACCATTCGGCGGCCTTGTTGGCGATCGGGATGAACGTCGGGTTGGGTCGCTCGGGGTCCTGTTCGGTCTTCAGCCAGAACGTGCCCAGCGGGCCTTTCTGGGGCCGCAGTGCGATCGCGTTGTCGAGCGTCTGCATCACCAGCAGGATGATCGTGCGCCGTGAGTAGTGCTTGGGAAACAGCACCTGCGCGAGGCGCTTGGGATGCAGCACTATCTGTGTGAGGAGCTTCAGCGGGCGCGTCACGCGCGTGCCGTCGCCGACGAGCAGCGTGTTCAGGCGGTGCATCGAGTTGCCGTCGTTGCCGTAGGTGACCGTCTCGATGTGCGTGTTCGGGTCGGGGTAGATCGAGGAGGTGATCGCCACGCGCTTGGTCAGGTCGTCGGGATAGTCCTCCGGGACGGTGACCGCGAGGATCGACTCGGAGTTCGTGCGCACCAGCTCCCCGAGGCGCGCTGAGATGCGGGGGAGCGAGCCGCTCAGCCGGCACCGCTGCAGCAGCCTGTTGGTGCCGAGCGCGCCGGCGGAGACGATCACGCAGCGGGCGCGCTGCACACGGCGTTCCTTGCGCAGCCACGCGCCCGAGCGGACGCTTTCCACCTCGTAGCCGTCGCTCCCGTCGCCCGCGCCAAGCGGGCGGATGTCGATGACCGTGCGTTCCGCCGTAACGCGCGCGCCGAGCTTCTCCGCGAGGTACAGGTAGTTCTTCACCAGCGTGTTCTTCGCGCCGTGCGGGCAGCCCACCATGCAGCGACCGCACAGCTTGCAGCCGGTCCGGTCAGGCCCCTCGCCGCCGAAGAACGGGTCGGGCACGGTCTTGCCCTGCTCGCCGAAGAAGATGCCCACCGGCGTGCGTTTGTAGGTCTCGCCCACGCCCAGCTCCTCGCCCAGCTCGCGCAACAGCTGGTCGGCCGGGTCCTCGTGCGGGTTTTCAACCACGCCAAGCATCCGCTGCGCCTGCGCATAGTGGGGCTCCAGCGTGCTCTCCCAGTCGGCCATCTCGCACCACTGGCGGTCCTCGAAGAACTGCTTCGGCGGCACGTACAGGGTGTTTGCGTAGCCGAGGCTGCCACCGCCGACGCCGCAGCCCGAAACGACGGAGACGTCTTTGAAGATCGTCAGGCGCAGGATTCCCTTCATGCCCAGGCGCGGGTTCCACGAGTAGCGCTTCATGTCGCCCGTTTCCTTGGCGAACTCGTCGTCTGCGAAGCGCCGTCCGCACTCCAGCACGCCAACCGAGTATCCCTTCTCGGACAGGCGCAGCGCCGAGACGCTGCCGCCGAAGCCCGAGCCGACGATCAGCCAGTCATAGTCGAATCCGTCCCTGTCGGTGCCCATGCTCTCGCGGTCCTCGATCTGGTGGGAGCTCGATCTTAGTCGCTGGCCGGCCGACACGACCGGGTGCTCGGCGCTTGCTGGCGCGCTGAGCTGATCCGACCGCTCGGGTAGTGTCTCAGTTTGGATTCGGGCCTACGCAGCACGACTTACGCACGGAGGGCACGCGCACTTGCCGTCCTGGAAGCTGCGAGAGACATGGACCAAGCCGTGCATCTTGCCGCCGACCTGGTCGAAATGCGACCAAAGCGGCTTGATCCAGCGCTCATCGGGTGACGGAAGGCCGTAGTAGCGCCACAGCGCCCAGGAGACAAAATCAGCCGCCTGCAGCAGCCTGCTCGCCCGCGAATCGGCGAAGAAGGGAACGTCGGCCATATGCGTCAAGACCCCGATGCGGCTTTCGATCAACCGCCACCGGTCGGCCCAATTTTGAACCCGACGCTCGGT
>JBOGXX010000281.1:0-12218 GCA_050696475.1 Solirubrobacteraceae bacterium
CTGCGCCACGTGGAGATCTCCGACGGCACGATCACGCTCGAGCCGACCGTCAAGCGCGAGCTGATCGAACGCCTCTCACGCGAGTTCGTCGTGCTGGCGGAGGTCGGCAGCAAGGATGCGGACTTCATCATGGCACCCTACGTCTGGGTCGAGCAGATCGAAAGCGACCTGGCGGCCGGCGCGTGGAAGGTGATCGCCGAGGCGCGCGAGTCCGGCACCGCGGGGATCTACCGCGCCAACGGCGAAGTGCGCACCGGCCTGATCGACGAGATCGCGCACACGGTCGACCCCGAGCGCCTGATCTTCGACGCGCCCCTGCAGCGCCAGCAGGTGTGGCTGCTCAGCCGCTTCGGAACCGAGTGCAACCTCGGCAACATCGCCCCCGCCGACGTGCTCTCGCTGGAGACCCTGCGCCTCGGGCTGCGCTCGGACACCGTCGAGCAGTTCGCGCTGGGCGGCGAGGATTGAGCGACGCCGCCGCGGCCGATGGCACAACGCCCGGCGCCAGCACGAGCACGCCGGGCAGCGATCCGCTCGCGAGGATCGTCTTCGCGGTAATCGTCCTCGCCTGCTTCGCCGCGTTCCTGATCACCCAGCGGCTCAAGCACAGCCCGACCGTCGTTCAGGAATTCAAGCTCACGCCGTACTTCTCCCCGCACCCGTCAGGGCGCGAGAAACAGGCTGCGATCTCATTCAAGCTCGCGCATGCCGAAGCCGCGACCGTCACGATCGTCAGCTCCGCGGGCAACACGGTGGCGACGCTCGTGCACGACTATCCCGTGGCGCGCTACCGCACGTTCTCGCTGCGCTGGAACGGCCGGCGCGGTCGCGCGCGGCGCCTGCGGCGCACGCTCGGCACCAACGGCCGCGTGATCTACACGCCGGTGAACACAGGCGCGATCGCGCCGGCGGGCGAATATCGCGTGCGGGTCGCCCTCCAGCATCACAAAGCTGTGCTCTCGCCGCTGGACATCACGCTGGTGGCGCCGTGAGCGGCGTCGCCTCGGCGGTCCTCGCCACCCGCCTGCCGAGCGCGGGCACGCTCGCCGCGGGGGCGGCAGTCGCCCTGGTCGCGATCGCCGCGCTTGTCGCTGTGATGCGACGCCACCGTCACGCGTTCCCGATGCTGGCCGTGTTCGCGCTGCCCTTCAGGCTGCCGATCTCCAGCGGCGGCAGGACGGTGAACCTGTTGATCCCGCTGTACCTCGTCATCGCCGCCGGCACGCTCAGCTACCTGTTGCCGCGCCTGCTCGGCAGGGCTCGCACGGGGGAGCGGCCACCGATCCGCGTGCGGGAGGGTCTCTCGCTGCGCGGCTCCTCCTGGGTCTCGCCACGATCCGTGGAAGCGCTGCTGCTGGCGGCGGTCGTGCTCTACGCGCTGCAGACTCTGTACTCCGGCGACCGCGGCAAGGCCGCCGAGAACCTCGCCTTCTTCTACGTCCCCTTCACGCTGCTGTTCGTGATCATGCGCGACGTGCGCTGGACGGGCGCGCTGCTCGCGCGCTGTCTCGGCGTGGCGGTGACGCTGGCGGTGCTGTTCGCCGGGGTGGGCTTCGTCGAGTACTACCGCAAGTCGCTGTTTTTGAACCCGAAGATCGTGGCCGCCAACGACTACGACAACTACTTCCGCGTCAACTCGGTGTTCTTCGACCCCAGCATCTACGGGCGCTTCCTGGCGCTGGTGATGATCGCGCTGATGGCCGTCGTGCTGACGCGACGCGCCGCCCACGATCGCGCGCGCCGCCGCGAGGTGGCCGCCGGCGGGGCCGTGCTCGTCTGGTTGCTGGCGGGCCTGGTGACGAGCTTCTCGCAGTCGAGCATCGCCGCGCTCGTGCTCGGGCTGGCGGTGCTGGGCGGGTGGTGCTGGGGCGTGCGCCGCGCCGTGTACGCGTCCGTCGCAGCGCTCGTCGTGGCGGGCCTGCTCGTGGCGCTTGCCCCCGCGAGCCTGCACCTCGGCCTGAAGGGGTCGGGCGGCTCGGCCAACAACGCCACCAACGGCCGCGGCGACCTCGTCTCCGGAGGCCTCGAACTGTTCGCCAAACGCCCGCTGGAGGGCTACGGGTCGGGCTCGTTTGAAACTGAGTACAAGAGCCACGGCAAGGCGGACGCCGCGACCGCCGTGTCCGCGTCGCACACGATCCCCGTGACGATCGCCGCCGAGCAGGGGCTCCTCGGGCTGGCGCTGTACGTGGCGCTGCTCGTGGCTGCCTTCATCGTGCTGTTTCGCGGCGCCGGACGCTCGCCGCCGCGGATCGCGGTCGCGGCGTGCTTCGCCGCGCTCGTGCTGCACACGTGGACGTATGCGGACTTCCTGGAAGACCCCTCCACCTGGCTGCTGCTGGCGATCGGCCTCGCACTGGCACGCGGTGACGCGCTCGCGCCCCGCGAGCCGCCGGCCAGCGCGGCCGCGCTGGGAGCGGGCGCGCCGGCCAGTAGCTTCTGAGCCGTGCGCGGCTACCTCAAGCGCCTGGTCACGACCGGCGCTGCCTACCAGTTCGGGGACGTCCTCGCCAAGGGCCTGGCGCTGTTGACGGTGCCGCTTTACACGCGCCATCTCGACACCAAGGCGTACGGCGCCGCGGAAACGCTGCTGACGGCGGTGATCCTGTTCAGCATCCTCGCGCGCGCGGGAATCGGCGAAGCGTTCATCCGCTTTTACTTCGACGACGAGGACGTGGAGCGTCGCGAGCGGATCGCGCGCACGGCAACCGCCGCGGTGGCATGGACGACGACGCTCGCGTCGGCGCTGGCGCTGCTGTTCGCCGGCCCGCTCTCGCGCCTCGTGCTCAAATCCGAAGACCCGCTGCTGTTCGACTGCGCGGTGCTGGGACTGTGGGCGTTCACGAACCTGGAGATGGTCTACGCGCAGCTGCGCGTGGACGAGCGCAAGCGCGCATACGTCTACGCGTCGGGGGCGAACGTGGCGATGACCGTGGCGTTCACGGTGTTCCTCGTCGTGTTCGCCGGCCAGGGCGCGCGCGGCCTGCTGCTGGGCAACTTCGGCGCATCGGCCGTGGTCGTGCTCGGCCTGTGGTGGGTGCTGCGCAGCCGCGTCTCGCTGAGGGTCAGGGTCTCCGACCTGCGCGCGATGCTGCGCTTCGGGCTGCCCACCGTCCCCGCCGACGCGAGCGTCTACGCGCTGCAGGTGGCCGACCGCTTCTACCTGTTCAGGATCTTCTCCCAGGGCGCCGCCGGGCAGTACGCGATCGCGATCAAACTGGCCACCGTGGTGTTCGTCGCGGTGCGCGGCTTCCAGTACGCGTGGCCTCCGCTGGCGTATTCGATCGAGAGCGACGAGGAGGCCGCGCAGCTGTACTCGCTGGTGAGCACCTACTACGCGCTGGCCACGGGCGTGGTCGTCTGCGCGGTGGCGCTGCTCGGGCGCTGGATGGTGCGGCTGCTCGCCGCGCCCGAATACTTCGGCGCCTACCGCGCGCTGCCGTGGCTGGCGCTCGGGTGGGCGCTGTACGGCCTGTACCTGGTGTTCGTGGCTATCTCAGGCCGGGCGCGCGTCACCTCGCGCAACTTCCCCGCCGGCGCGGCCGGGCTGGCGGTGAACATCGCGCTGCTGATCTGGCTCGTGCCCTACAGCGGCGCCGGCCTGGGGATAGCCGGTGCGGGCATCGCGCTGTGCGGCGCCTATATGGCGATGCTGATCGTCATCTACCTGCTCACCCGCAGCCTGTTCGAGGTCGGCTTCGAGTGGCTGCGCCTGGCCAAGCTCGCGGCGGTCCTGACGGCGGTGGCGGTGTCCGGCGAGCTCCTGCTCCCCACACACGGTCTCACCGGGCTCGGGCTGCGCGTCGTGTGGCTCGCGCTCGTCCCCGCCGGGCTCGCGCTGAGCCGCTTCTTTCACCCGCACGAGCGCGCGCAGGCCCGGGCTCTCGCGCTCGACGCCCACCGGCGCGTGCGGGCCTTTCGCGCCCGCCACGGCGAGCTCGAGGAATACGCCGAGGATCCGCTGCGCGACATCTGACGGACGCGCGATCGGGCCGGTCCGGGTCGCCGGGGCGAGCGTCGCGCCTGCGGAGGGTCGTCATCCATCGAGTGCCCTGTTGTACGCGTCCGCCGCCTCGCGCAACCCCTCGCCGCGTCCTGGCATCAGCGTGGCGGTGACGTGGCGCCAGTAGCGCCGCGGCTCGTGGCCGGGCAGCGCCAGGGCGGCCAGTGCGCGCAGGGCATAGCTCCACGCGGTCAGCCAGCGCACGGCGAGCGCCTGCGCCGGCGAGTGGTGCTTGCGCATGTAGCGCTCGCGTCCGCGCGAGAGCTCCGCGATCCTGCGCTGCGGCACGGCGCCGGTGGAGAGCTGCTCGTGATGGACGGCCACCGCCGCGGGCACGTACACGCTGACCCAGCCCGCATCGCGCAGACGCCGCTGGAAGTCCACCTCGTCGGAGTACACGAAGAAGTCGGGGTCCAGGTAGTCCACCTCCGCAGCCGCAGCGCGCCGCACGAGCAGTGCCGAGGACTGGCACCAGTCGACCTCGCGGGTGTGCGCGCCGCGGCTCTGCACGACGTACAGGCGGTGCAGCGCCGTCGCCGTCGCCAGCGCCGTGGCGGGGGTGGGGAAGCGCCACGCGCAGGCCTGCTCGCGGCCGTCCGGACGCAGGAGCTTCGCCCCCGCGCACGCCGCACGCGGGTGCTCCTCGAGCGCCTGCCACAGCGCGAGCGTCGCTCCCGGACGCAGCTCGGAGTCCTCGTTGAGCAGCAGCGCGTAGCGACCGCTCGCGCGCCGCAAGAGCTCCGAGTCGTTCAGCGCCTTGCCGCGCCGTCGATCGAGTGCGATCACCTCCCCCACCGCCAAGTGCGCACGTGCAGCCTCCGCAGAGCCGTCGTCGGAGGCGTTGTCCAGCACCAGCGTCTCGGTCGCAAACGGCACGCTCTCGCGCTCGCGCGCGATCGCGTCCAGACCGCGCAACAGCAGCACCCGCTGGGCGGTGTTGACCACGCAGTAGCTCAGCTCGATCTCCTGCATCCGGAGGTGACCTTACTCGCGGTGGGGAGCCGCTCAGCCTCGATGCGCGCGCCGGTGCCCACTACAGTCGACGCGCGCGCCGGCGGCGTCTACAGTCGGCCCAGCCCATGCACGTCCACGTCGTCGATCCCTCTGCCTACACGCCGCCGTACGACCACGCCCTCTGTCACGCGCTGGCGGCGGCCGGGGCGCAGGTGGAGCTGTACACGAGCCACTTCGCCTACGGGCCCGTGGCGCAACCCGATTGCTATGCGCGCCGCGAGCTGTTCTACCGGCTCGCCGCGCGCGTTCTCAACACGCGCGCGCGGCGCGCGCTGAAGCTCGCCGAGCACGTACCGGACATGCTGCGCTACCGCCGCGCCGCGGACACGGCCGACGTCATCCACTTCCAATGGCTGACCGTGCAGCACCTCGACGGGCACCTGCTCCCCGCGGCGCGCTCGGGCGCCGGTGCGCGGCGCCCGCTGGTGCTGACCGCCCACGATCTTCTCCCGCGCGAGCCCAAGCCCGGCCAGCGCCGGGCGCAGCGGCGGCTGTACGAGCGCTTCGACGCGGTGGTAGCGCATTCGGAGCACGGCGGCAGGCGACTGACCGAGGAGCTGGGCGTGGAGGAGCGGCGCGTGCACGTGATCCCGCACGGCGCCTTCCAGCACCTCGCCGCCGCCCCTGAGACCTCCGTCGAGTACCTGCCGCAGACGGACTCGCCAGTGGTCCTGTGCTTCGGGCTGATCCGCCCTTACAAGGGCATCGACGTGCTCCTGCAGGCCTGGCGCGGGATCGAGGGCGCGGAGCTGTGGATCGTGGGCCTGCCACGCATGGACATCTCCGCGCTGCAGGCCGCCGCTCCAGCCAGCGTCCGTTTCGTGCCGCGCTTCGTCACCGATGCGGAGCTGCCCGCGTACTTCCGCCGGGCGGACCTCGTGGTGCTGCCCTACCGCGAGATCGACCAGTCGGGCGTGCTGTTCACGGCGCTCGCCTTCGGCAAGCCGCTGCTGCTGAGCGACGTGGGCGGCTTCCCCGAGGTGGCCGCCACGGGTGCCGCGCGCACGTTCCCGGCGGGCGACGCGCGGGTGCTGCACGACGCGCTCAGCGAGCTGCTGAGCGATCGCGCGGCGCTGTCGCAGCTGGCCGACGGCGCGCGTGCGGCCGGCGCCGGTCCCTACTCGTGGGATCACATCGGTCGGCGCACGCTCGCGCTGTACGAGCAGCTGCTCGGCGAGGGTGCCCGCCCATGAGCAGCGCCCTGGAGGTCGTCTTCTGGCTGTGCTGCGCGCTGATCGTGTGGACACAGCTCGGCTACGCCGCCGCGCTGGCGCTGCTCGCGCGCCTGTTCGCGCGGCCCCGATCCGGGCCAGGCGAACGCCTCCATCCATCCCAACCCCTCCCCAGCCTGTCGCTGATCGTCGCCGCTCACGACGAGCAGCAGGTGATCGCCGCCAAGGTGCACAACGCGCTCGCGCTCGACTACCCGCGCGAGCTGCTGGAGGTGATCGTCGCCTGCGACGGCTGCCGGGACGACACCGCCTCCTACGCCAGGCAGGCCGGCGCGGACCTCGTGCTGGAGCTGGCGCGCGGCGGCAAGATCCGCGCGCAGGACGCCGCCGTCGAGCGCTCGCGGGGCGCGATCGTAGCCTTCTCCGACGCCAACTCGCTGTGGGAGCCTGACGCCGCGCGCGCCCTCGTGAGCGCGTTCGAGGATTCGCATGTCGGCTACGCCTGCGGTCAGGTGCGCTTCGTGCAGGCGGACCCCGACGGGGAGAGCCAGGAGGGCGTGTACTGGCGCTACGAGATGGCCGTGCGCGCGCTCGAGTCGCGGCTGTCGTCGATCACCGCCGGCAACGGCGCCATCTACGCCACCCGCCGCAGCTCCTACATCGTCGTCGACCCGATCATGGGCCACGACCTGTCGTTCCCCTTCAACATCGTCAAGCGCGGGCAGCACGCCGTGTACGTGCCGCAAGCGCGCGCCACCGAGAAGATGGTTCCCTCGATCGCCGGAGAGTTCCAGCGCAAGCGGCGCATGATGAGCCACACCTGGCCGATCGTCCTGCGCGGCGGCATGCTCTCCCCCCGCGGCTACCCGCCCGGCTACGCGCTGATGATCCTCTCCCATCGCATCCTGCGCTACTCGAGCGCCGGCCTGCACCTGCTCGCGCTCGCCGCCAACATCGCGCTCCTCGCATCCGGCGGCGGGTTCCCGTACAACCTCACGCTGTGTCTCCAGGGGCTGCTGCTCCTCGCCGCTGCGCTCGCCGGCGTGATCCCCTTCTCGCTCCCGCGGCTCGCCCGCTACTACGTGCTCACCACCGCCTCGCTCGCCGCGGGCCTGTGGGACTGGCTGCGCCACGGCACGCAAGCGGTGTGGGACGTTTCGGAGGGCACACGCTGAGTGGTCCTCTCGCCCGCACTGCCACAATCCTGCCCGGTGATCCGCCGAGCCATCGACATCCTCGTCTCCGCCACGGCGCTGGCCCTGGCCTCCCCGATCCTCGCGGTGGCGGCGCTGGCGATCCGCCTGGAGTCGCCTGGCCCGATCATCTACCGCCAGCGCCGCAGCGGCCTGCACGGTCACGAGTTCGACGTGCTGAAGCTGCGCACGATGGTGGATGGCGCGGAGCACGAGGGAGCGGGACTGGCGGTCAACGAGAACGACCCGCGGATCACGCGCGTGGGCGAGTTCCTGCGCCGCACGTCGCTGGACGAGCTGCCGAACCTGCTGAGCGTGCTGCGCGGGGAGATGTCGCTGATCGGCCCGCGCCCGACGCTGCCGGTGCAGGTGGCGCAGTACACCGAGCGCCAGCGCGGGCGCCTTGCGATCAAGCCGGGAATCACCGGCTGGGCGCAGGTGAACGGCCGCGCGTCGCTGCCGTGGTCGGAGCGGATCGAGCTGGACCTGTACTACATCGAGCACCGCTCGCCGGCGCTGGACCTGCGGATCCTCAGGCGCACGGTGTCGATGGTGCTGGGCGGCTCGGACCTGTACAAGGGCGCGGCGGGCGGCTGGGAGGGCGAGCTGTGAGCGGCGCGGTGCGAACCCCGCCCCCGCCCTCGCGACAGCGCCCGGCGATCCTGCTGACGGGCACGGGCAAGCGCTACGACATCGTGTCGTGCTTCGCGGCGCTCACGCTGACGATCGCCGCCGACCCCTCGCCGCTGGCGCCGGCGCAGTACGCGGCGCACGTGCGCGCGGCGGTGCCGCGCATGGAGGACCCCGAATACGTGCCTGCGTTGCAGGCGCTGTGCGCGGAGCACGGGGTCGGCGCCGTCCTGCCGCTGACGGATCTGGATATAGAGATTTTGGGTCGCGCACTGGAGGAAGGACGGCTTCCCGCCCTCGTACCCTCTGCGGAGGTCGCCCGCGCTACCTACGACAAGTACGAGACCCACCTGCTGCTGGGTCGGCTGGGGCTGCCCTCGCCGCCGACGCTGCTGGCGCAGGACGATCTCAGCGGGCTCGAATTTCCGGTGATGGTCAAGCCAAGAAGGGGCTCGGGGGCGCGCTCGATCCACCTGGCGCACGACCCCGCGCAGGCGCGCTTCATGATCGACTACGTCGAGCGGGCGCCAGGCGGCACGCGCCCCCGCAATCAACCGGGGCCCGAGCCGGTGATGGTGCAGCGCGCGATGGGCGGCGAGGAGCTGTCGATCGACTGCTTGGGCGACCGCCACGGGCGCTGCCTGAACGCGATCCCGCGGACGATGCTCGAGTCGCGAGGCGGCGAGTCGATCAAGGGCCGCGTGGTGCGCGACGAGGAGCTGATCGAGCTGGGGCGGCGGGTGATGGAGGCGCTGGCCGTGCGCGGCCCGGCGACGATCCAGGTCTTCCGCGACCCGGACATCGGCGTGTGCATCACCGACGTGAACACGCGCTTTGGCGGCGCGTTCCCGGCGCCGGCGTACGCGGCGCTGCCCGGGCGCAGCTACCCGGAGCTGATCGTGCGGATGGCCGCCGGCGAGCAGGTGCAGCCGCACGTGGGCCAGTTCCGCGACGGGATGACGTTCACCCGCTACTACTGGCAGCTGGAGCTCGACGAGGAGCTGCAACCGACGGGCCGCGAGAGCCTGTGGGGGTAGAATCGGGTTCAGTGGTCTCGTCGCTCGTCGATTCTGCAGCGGACCCGGCGAACGGCCAGGCGCCGCCGGGCGGCTCCGTCGAATCGCCGGCGGGCTCGGTCCCGGGCGCGGCCCCGCGCTCGTCGCATGCGACGAGCGAGCGAAACTGCGCCAAGTGCGGCGCGCCGATGCTCACCGGCCAGGACTGGTGTCTGGCGTGCGGCGCCGGCGCCCCCGGCAGCCTGCTCGCGCCCGGATGGCGCTCGGCCGCGACGATCCTCGGCGCGGTGGCGATCCTGGTGCTGGCGGCAGCGGGCGCCGGCTACGCGGCGCTCAGCAAAGGCTCGCCCAAGTCGCGCAGCGTGACAAGGACCGTCGCCCAGGTGGCGCCACCGGCAACCGCCACCACGCCAGTGAGCCCCGCCACCACGCCGGCGAGCCCCGGCGCCGCGGCGAGGACGCCCAATGCGAAAGCGTTGCTGCCGCTGGGCACGAGCAAACCGCCGAAGATCCCGTTGACCGCGGTGACGCCCAAGGCCTCTGAAAAATCGCCTGCGACCCCACCGACGACGGAATCCAAAACCACCTCGACGAGCACCACGCCGGCAACCACCACCACCGGTAAAGGCGCAACGGGCGAAGAACGGCAGCAGAGCGCGATCGTGCTGGACACCAACGCCGCCACCAGCTACGACCCGTACAACTACCCCGCGGACTGGTTCGGCGACCCCAGCCTGACGATCGACGGCGACCCCTCGACCGCGTGGACGGCGCAGGTCAACCCGGAAACGGCGCCCAAGATGGCGGTCGGGCTGCTGGTCGACCTGAAGGCCAGGCAGAAGGTGGCGGTGCTCGAGCTGATCAGCTTCACGCCCGGCATGAGCGTGCAGGTCTACGGCGCCAACGGCCACACGGTGCCCGAATCGATCACCGATCCTGCATGGGTGCCGTTGAGCGCGCCGCGGGTGATCAAGAAGAAGCACAGCCGCTTCAAGCTGCGCCACGCCAAGAAGGCGTTCACCTACATCACGCTGTGGATCAGCAACGCGCCCGCATCGGCGCTCGGCAGCGCCACGGCGCCCGGGCACGTAGACGTCAACGAAGTCGAACTGTTCCCGCCCGGGGGTTAGGAGGCGGCCGACGGCCGGGCTCGCGCGCGTGTCGCGGCCGCGACTTTGCCCGGCGCGCGCCTGGCCGATGTCCGCTTGGCGCTGGCTTTGCCCGCCGGCGCTTTGCGCGCCGCGCGCCGCACCGGCTGTTGCGCTTCCCAGACCTCCTCCAGGAATGCGCCGATCTCGCCGGTCAGCCGCTCGGGCTGCATCCGCAACTCGGTCAGCGAGTTCGCCTGCAGGAGCCTCGCGTTCGGCATCTCGCTGGCGAGCATGCCCGCGTCGGAGAACGGGTGCACGGGGTCGCGCGGGTGCCCGAGCACCAGCGTGGGCGCGGAGAACGTCCTGCGCTCCTCGCGCGGCGGCGCGATGCGCCCGAAGAACAGGCCCTGCAGCAGCGCGCCTCCCGGGGCCGGCTCCTGGCGCAGGAGATCGAGCATCACGTTGCCGTAGTGGGGCAGAAGCCGCCGCGGAATCGCGCTGGTGGCGCTCGACAGGAGCTTCATCACCGGCTCTCCGAACGTGAGCGCGACAAGCAGCGGCGTGAACGTCAGCGCGCTCCACAGCAGGCCGTTGTCCAGCACCGGCATCTCGAGCACCAGGCCGCGCAGCCGCTGCGGGTTGTGCGCCGCGATCTCGAGCGCCACATTCGCGCCCAGCGACGTGCCCATCACGACTGCCTGCTCGATCTCCAGGTGGTCCAACAGCCCCACCACCTGCTCGGCGGATTTCGCCATCGAGTAGCGCCACATGTCGCGCGGGCGATCGGAGCGCCCGTGCCCGAGCAGGTCGATCGTGATCACCCGGTTGCCGCGCGCGGCCAGGTCTTCCGCCAGCGGCCTGTGCATCTCCTGGGAGAGAAGCAGCCCGTGCAGCAGGATCACCGTACGCCCGGAGCCGCGTGCGCTGCGTGCCGTGCGCCCGCGCGCGCCCGTGGCGGTGAGCGCCGCGGGGCCGCCACCGAACTCTGTGTATGCGAGGCGCTGCCCATCGAACTGGAACGACGGCATGCCTCAACCCTACTACTCCCCTCGCCAGCACTGGCCGACTGGCCAAACGCGCTAGCTTTGCGCTGACACGATCGGCTGAACTAGAGGAGACCTCCATGGCCAGGCAGCCCCGCATTCTCGCCGGACAGACAGCGCTCATCACCGGCGCCGCGCGCGGCATCGGCCGTGTCACCGCGGAGGCGCTGGTGCGCCGCGGCATGCGCGTGGCGATCGGCGACCTGGACTTCCAGGCGGCCCGCGCGGCTTCGCAGGAGCTCGGCCCGAGCACCGTCGCGCTGTCGCTGGACGTCACCGAGCGCGCCTCGTTCGTCGCGTGCGTCGATGGCGCGGAAGAGCAGCTCGGCCCGCTGAGCGTGCTGATCAACAACGCGGGCATCAT
This sequence comes from Solirubrobacteraceae bacterium, assembly GCA_050696475.1. GTDB lineage: Bacteria > Actinomycetota > Thermoleophilia > Solirubrobacterales > Solirubrobacteraceae > Palsa-744. The sequence continues at coordinate 11,527 of JBOGXX010000281.1, forward strand.
GCCGATCGGCCCGTTCGTCGAGGAGGACGACGCGACCGCGCGGCGGATCATGGACATCAACGTCCACGGCGTGGTACTCGGCATGAAGCTCGTGCTTCCGAGGATGATCGCGCGCGGCTGCGGGCACGTGATCAACGTCGCCTCGCAGGCCGGCAAGTACGGCTTCCCCGGCGGCGCCACCTACTGCGCGAGCAAGGCGGCGGTGATCAACCTGAGCAGAGCGGTGCACAAGGAACTGCGCGGCACCGGCGTGGAGCTCTCGACCGTCAGCCCTGTGGCGGTGAACACGGAGCTCGGACTCGGGCTGTCCGAGCCGCGCCAGCGCCAGTTCCGCAAGATCGAGCCCCAGCAGGTCGCCGACGCGATCGTGCAGACGCTACAGGTGCCCAGGTTCGATGTGCACGTGCCCAAGCAGCTGCTGATCAGCGAGCGCGTCTCCGCGCTGCTGCCGCTCTCCGTGCAGGAGGGGCTCTCACGCGTCTCCCGCGCCGACGCAGTGCTCTCGCAGGTGGACACCGCCGCCCGCGCCGGCTATGAGCTGCGCGCCGCACGCTCCGAGCCCGCACTGGACGCAGCGCCCGAGCAGGCGCAGCTCGCGCAGACGAGCGCTGAGTGATGCCGGCTGCCCGAGCGTGAGGCCGGCGCCCGTGCGTGGGGCAGGCCCGTGCGTGGGGCAGGCCCGTGCGTGGGGC
>JBOGXX010000282.1:0-8594 GCA_050696475.1 Solirubrobacteraceae bacterium
GTGATCCTGCTCGACGAGGTCGACAAGGTCGGCGCGGACTGGCGCGGGGACCCATCGGCAGCGCTGCTCGAGGTCCTCGACCCGGCGCAGAACCACTCGTTCCGCGACCACTATCTCGACGTGGAACTCGACCTCAGCCAGGTCATGTTCCTCGCCACGGCCAATGTCGCCGACACGATCCCCGGGCCGCTGCTCGACCGCATGGAGGTGATCAGCTTCGACGGCTACACCTCCGAGGAGAAGCTCGCCATCGCGAAGGGCTACCTGTGGCCGCGCCAGCGCGACCGCAACGGCCTGCGCGCGAACGAGGTCGAGATCTCAGACGACGTATTGCGCACGATCATCTCCGACTACACGCGCGAGGCCGGTGTGCGCAGCCTCGAGCGCAACCTCGGCACGGTTCTGCGCAAGACGGCGACCAGGATCGCCTCCGGCGAGGCGGACGCCGACAGGCCCACTGAGCAGCCGAAGGGCGCAGCGAGGCTCACGGGTGAGAGCGTCTCGCAGAACGGCACCCGAGCGGCAAAGGAGCCCGACGCAGCGCGACCCACGGTCAAGAAGGCCCGAAAAGCAGCGAAGGCCCAGCCTGTCGCCCAAACGCCGGTGAAGATCGATCTGGAGGTGGTGCGGGACGCGCTCGGACGCCAGAAGTTCTTCCAGGAGTCTGCTGCCCGCACGGCGACGCCGGGGGTCGCAACCGGACTGGCCGTGACCGGCGCCGGTGGCGATGTGCTGTTCGTCGAGGCGACCGCCATGAAGGGCGGCGCCTCCGGCGCCAACAGCCTCGTGCTGACCGGTCAGCTGGGCGACGTCATGAAGGAGTCCGCGAGAATCGCGCTCTCTTACGTGCGCGGCCACGCCGAGCAGCTCGGGATCGACGAGAGCGCATTCGAGAACCGAGAGTTCCATGTCCACGTGCCGGCCGGAGCGATCCCCAAGGACGGACCCAGCGCAGGAGTCACGATGGTCACCGCACTCGCATCGCTGCTGTCCGGTCGACCTGTGAAGCACACCGTCGGGATGACCGGCGAGGTCACGCTCCAGGGCCGAGTCCTGCCGATCGGTGGGTTCAAGCAGAAGGCGCTCGCCGCCCATGCGGCCGGCCTGACCGACGTGATCCTGCCGGAGCGCAACCGAGGTGACCTGGACGACATCCCCGAGGAGGTTCGTGAGCAGATGAGCTTCCACCCGGTGATGACCGTCCAGGAGGTCCTCGACCGCGCGCTGGAGCCCGCACGCGATGTCGCACACGCGTAGATGTGAGCCGGTACCCGTGGAGGTCCGCGAGACAGCGGACCTCCTCGAGCGGCGCTGGCAGCTATCGATCCTCTACGCCGCGCTCACGGGCGCGCTGCGCTTCAGCGAGTTTGCTGAGGCCGTGGCCGGGATCTCTCCGCGGATGCTCTCCGAGCGTCTGCGCGACCTGGAGGCCGCCGGGCTCGTGCTGCGCACCGTCATCCCCTCCAGCCCGCCCACGGTCGAGTACCGGCTGACGAACAAGGGGCACCGGCTGGCTCCGATCATCGAGGCGATGCGAGACTACGCACGGGAGCCGGTGTAGACTCGCCACACGGGAGAGCCGGTCTCGAGTTGCGAATCCCGGCGACGCCGACGAGCCCACCTACCGCGACCAGCACCGCGGCGACGGCCATCGCGAGGTGAAAGGCCTGTAGCGAGGCAGCTTCGCTGGCAGCCGAGACAGCGTGTGCCTGGGCAACGGGCAGCCCGCGCAGGCTGGGCCGCCCCAGCGGCAGCTTCCTCGCCTGCGCCAGTGCCGAACGTGCGCCGGCGTCGAGCCGAGCGACGACCAATCGCCGCTCCAGCCCGCCGGCGAACGACGCCGAGACGGCCGCGCCGACGGCGGCGGTTCCCAGCAGCCCGGCGACACGCGCGACGGCGTTGTTCACACCTGATGCGATCCCGGCCTCGTGCTCGGCCCCGGCAAGCACGGCGGCGGTGAGCGGGGCGACGGTCATGGAAAGCCCGAGCGCGAACACGAGCAGCCCGGGAAGTACTTCGCTCGCGTAGCCGACGCGCGGCCCGACACGCTGGAGCAACACCAGCCCCGCGGCGCAGACGAGCGGCCCGGCGCCCATGAAGAGCCGCGGCCCGAGGCGATCGGCGAGCGCCCCCACGCGGCGAGAGAGCACGAACATGATGACGGTCACGGGCAACGTTGCAAGGCCACTCTGCAGCGGCGTGTAGCCGCCGATCTGCTGCAGGAACAGGATCAGGAAGAAGAACAGAACCGAAAGACCGGCATACATGCAGAAGGTCTCGATGTTGGCGGCGGCGAAGTTGACTCGCCGGAACAGCCCGAGCGGCAGCATCGGGTGGCGCGTACGGGCCTCGTAGAGGGTGAACGCGGCGAGCAGCCCGACGCCGGCGCAGAGCGGCACGAGCACCTCGAGGCTCGACCACCCGAGTCGCGGCTGCTCGATCAGGGCGAAGACGGGTCCGCCAAGACCGCAGGCGCAGAGCACGGCGCCGCGCGCGTCGACCCGCTGCGCGCCCCGCCGGCGACGCTCGGCGCGCGGCACGACGATCAGGATCAGCGCCACACAGACGACCACGAGCGGGACGTTCATCAGGAAGACCCAGCGCCAGGATGCGACTGCGAGCAGCTCGCCCCCGGCGAGCGGGCCGAGCAGACCGGAGATCGCGCCCCAGGCGGTCCAGGAGCCGATCGCGCCACCGCGCTCGTCCTCGGGAAAGGTGTTGACGATCACTGCGAGGGAGCTGGGGACGAGCAGCGCGCCGGCGACGCCCTGCACCGCTCGGGCGGCGACGAGCGCCCCGATCGACGGCGCCAGCGCACAGGCGAGCGAGCTGACGCCGAAGCCGGCGACGCCAAGTGCGAAGATCCGCCGCTCGCCGAACACGTCGCCGAGCGAGCCGCCGATCAGGATCAGCGAGCCGAGCGTGAGCAGATAGCCGTTGACGACCCACTGCTCGGCAGCGAGACCACCGCCCAGCGCACGCTGGATGGTGGGCAGCGCGACGTTCACGACGGTGCCGTCCAGCGTGACGATGCTGGAGCCGATGATGCACGCGATCAGTGTCAGGCGCTTGGTCGCTGCGGGATCGCCGGCTGCGGCGGACACCCGTCGCACGGTAGTGCACACGCGCGGACGCGCATGCGCCGACGGAGCGGCGCTTCAGCCCATGCGGGGCTCGGGCGCGCGCTGAAGCGCAGAGGGCCCGATCTGCGAGATCCCGGTGTAGCCGCTGAGCGCGACGGTGAGATCGAGCTCGGCGAGCAGGCAGCGCAGCACCCGCTCCACCCCAGCCTGTCCTTCCAGCGCGAGCCCCCATACGTATGGCCGTCCTAGGCAGACGGCGTTGGCGCCGAGCGCCAGCGCCTTGAAGACGTCAGCCCCGGTACGGACGCCGCTGTCGAACAGCAGCGGGAACTCGGCGCCGACGGCCTCGCGGATCGGCGCCAGCGCATCGAGCGCTCCGATCGCTCCGTCGACCTGGCGTCCGCCATGGTTGGAGACGATCAGCGCGTCGACGCCGGCGTCGAGCGCACGCAGCGCGTCGTCGGCGCGCAGGATGCCCTTGAGCACGATCGGCAGGTTCGTCTGCTCGCGTAGCCAGGCGAGGTCCGCCCATGTGACGGCGGGGTTGGAGAACTGGTAGGCCCAGTGGCCGACCGCGGCCCCCGGATCCTCCTCCGGCGGCTTCTCCAGCGCGGCACGAAAGACGGGGTCGCTGAAGTAGTTCGCGACGCCCTCGCCTTTGAGGAACGGCAGGTATGCGGCCTGCAGATCGCGCGGGCGCCAGCCGAGCATCCAGGTGTCCAGCGTCAGCACGACGGCTTCGTACCCCGAGTCGCCCGCACGGGCGAGGAAGCTGGCGGCGAGCTCGCGCTGCTTCGGCCAGTAGAGCTGGTACCAGCGGCTCCCGGCTTCGGCGCAGGCGGCCACGTCCTCGATCGAGCTGGAGGCGGCCGTGCTGAGGATGAACGGCAGGCCGACGGCTGTGGCGGCTCGGGCGACGGCGAGCTCGGCGTCCGGATGGACGATCGCCTGCACGCCGACGGGCGCGAGCATCACGGGCGCGGGCATCGCGGTGCCGAGCACGCAGACGCTCAGGTCCCGCGTGGAGACGTCGCGCAGCATCCGCGGGACGATCTCCCAGCGCTCGAAGGCGCGCCGGTTGGCCTGAACGGTCAGCTCGGCACCGGCGCCACCGGCGACGTAGCCGAAGGCCTCCGGGGTCATCTGCGCCCGCGCGCACTCTTCCAGCTCGGCGGCGAGCAGCGGCAGCGTCGGTCTCTCGCCTGCGAGCCCGCGGGCGTATATCTCGTACTGGTAGTCGCCGAAGAGCCGCTCCTCGGGTACGGCGTCTGGCGGCTCGCTCATCCTCGGAACCCTAGCGGCGATCGTTCGACCGAGGCTCACAGCGGGTAGCTACGGACCAGTGCTTGACCGCGCTTGAGCGTCGCCTCCTCCCGATTTCACCAAACCTTATGCGGCGGCTGCTTTTGTTAGTGATGGACATGGAGACACCCACCCGCACGATGACTCGCCGCCAGCTCCTGCGCACGGCGGGGCTCGGAGCGGCTGGCCTGACGCTGACGGGAGCCGTCGGCGAGCTGGTCGCCGGTGCGCTCGCCTCCTCGCCACGCAAGACGCCGCCGACGGCCCCGAGCTTCCACAGCCGCCCGGATCTGCGCATGCCGTCGCTGACGGTCACGCGCAACGCGCCAGGCGCGTCGGCTGACGCGATCTTCATCGCGCCGTACAACGCTCCCAACGCGCAGGCCGGCGCGGTGATCGCGGACAACACCGGCGCGCCGATCTGGGAGAACCCCGTGGCGAACAAGGTGACGACGAACTTCCGCGTGCAGCAGTACCGCGGCAGCCCGGTGCTGACGTGGTGGGAGGGAATCATCGAACTGGGCCATGGCGTGGGCGAATACGTGATCGCCGACGCGCGCTATCAGACGATCCGCCGGGTGCAGGCGGCGAACGGCCTGCACGGCGACCTGCACGAGTTCGTGATCACCCCGCGCGACACGGCGCTGCTGACGAGCTATGTGGTCACGCGCGCCGACCTCACCGCGGTGGGCGGCTCGCGCGACGGCACGATCCAAGATGCGATCTTCCAGGAGATCGATTTAGCAACGGGCAGGCTCCTGTTGGAGTGGCACAGCCTGGGCAGCGTGGCGCTCGAGCAGTCCTACTCACCGGTGAGCGCCGACTGGGACTTCTTTCACATCAACTCGGTGGACGTGGACCGCGACGGCAACCTGCTGGTCTCATCGCGGAGCATGCACACTATCTACAAGATCGACAAACAGGGGAAGATCCTGTGGCGTCTGGGCGGCAAGAGCAGCGACTTCAGCATGGGGGAAGGCACGGAATTCGCGTGGCAGCACGACGCACGCCGCCAGCCCGAAGGAACGTTGACAGTGTTCGACAACGGCGCCACGCCGGCGGTGGAGCAGCTCTCGCGCGCGCTGATCCTGGATGTGGACGAGCGAGCGATGTCCGCGAAGCTGCTGGCGCAGTACACCCACCCGGGGGTCCTGGCGGGCAGCCAGGGCAGCGTGCAGCTGCTGGCGAACGGCAACGTGTTCGTCGGCTGGGGGGAAGTCCCCCGCGTCTCGGAGTTCCTGCGCTCGGGGGAGCTCGTGTTCGATGCTGAGCTGGGCGAGAAGTACGAGTCCTACCGTGCGTTCCGGATGCCGTGGACGGGTCGCCCCGCAGAAGCTCCGGCGCTGGCGCTGAGTGGCGGCGCTCGCGGCCCGACGGCGTATGCGAGCTGGAACGGGGCTACGCAGGTGCGCAGCTGGCAGCTGCTGGCGGGCACTGAGCAGACCAACATGAGCCCGGTCGCAAGCACCGTCGCGACGGGATTCGAGAGCGCTCTGCGCGCCGACTCCCCGGGTCCCTACTTCGCGGTGAACGCGTTCGATCGCTGGGGCCGGACGCTTGGCACCTCCAGCGTGACGATGTTCACGAGCTGACGCTGGGCTCGCCCGCGGGGAGCCCTTCGCGTGCGTGGCTGCGCACCGCGTTGCGGCCCCCGCGCTTGGCTTCATAGAGCGCCGCGTCGGCCTCGCTGCAGACCGTCTTGTAATCGAACACGCCACCGGCCTCCGACGCGCTCACTCCGAAGCTCATGGTCATGCGCAGCCCGCCGCCGACGGTGTCCGCTTCGACGCCCTCGCGCAAACGCTCGGCGATTGCGATGGACTGGTGCAGATCGGCTCCCGGCAGCAGAACGCGGAACTCCTCGCCGCCGAGCCTGTAGGCGAGGTCGAACGCGCGCAACTGCTTGCGCAGCATGTAGGCGACGTCCTGGAGCACGGCGTCGCCGGTGGCGTGGCCGTGCGTGTCGTTGACGTCCTTGAAGTGCTCGAGGTCGCCCACGATCAGCCCGACGGGCTGGCTGCTGCGCCGGGACTGGTGCGCGAGCTCGACGGTGCGGTCCTGCAGCGCGTGGCGGTTGAGCATCCCGGTGAGCTGATCGAGCACCGCTTCGCTGCGATGGCGCACGTCGGAGTGCATCAGCGCGGTCGAGAGAATCGCCACGGCGATCGTCAGCGCGAGCGGCATGACCAGCAGCGGCGGGTGCTCGATCACGGCGTGGGCGTTCACACCGAAGGCGACGGCGAGCAGCAGGTACTCGGTGTGCGTGACGTGCTCGAGCCCGTCGTCGGCGAGCCTGAACGCCACCCCGGCGACGGCGAGCGGGATGATCGTCCACCAGCCCAACCACGGTTTGCAGATCAGCAGCGCCACGGCGATGACGACGAATGACTTCTGTCTGACGGGCGCGATCAGACGGTCCATGTCGAGCATCCGCCCGCGGTCCATCTCGTCGCCGATCAGCCATGACGCACGCTCCCTGGTCCCGTCGTCTGACGGGCTCCGCAGCGCGCGCGCGTACTGGCCGCGCGAGCTGGTCCGAAGGGAGCCCTGCGTCAGGGGAGGGGTAGCTGCGTCTTGCATGCGGGGTGCATCGACGTCCGCTAGTACCGGTGAGAACAGCCCTCTGGCAGCTCGACAAATCGGCAGCGCGCCCGACGCGCGCTCCCGCCCCTGGGCCTGTGCTCGAGGCTCCGACGTCCGCCGGCTTGAGCGCCGTCGCTCTAGCTCAACCGAGCACGATCTCGGCGGCGGCGCGCAGCGTGGCGGCATCGCCCGATATGAGCAGCGTGGTGACGACCGACTCACGCCACTTGGCCAGATCGTCGCGGATCTTCTCGCGCGGCCCGATCAGCGAGAGCGCTTCGATCAGCTTGCGCGGGATCTTCGCCCCGGCCTCGTCCTTCTTGCCGCTCAGGTAGAGCTCCTGGATTTCCTGGACCTCCCGCTCGTAGCCCATGCGGATCGGCACGTTGGCGTGGAAGTTCGCACCTTTCGCACCCATGCCGCCGAAGTAGAGCGCGTAGAAGGGACGCAGCGCGTCGGCAGCAGCGTCGAGGTCGTCGGTGACGATCAGCGGCACGGTGGCGCAGACCTCGAAGTCGGCCGCGCCGCGCCGCGCGCCCTCGCGCCCCCAGCCCTCCTCCAGCGACGGCTTGTAGAGCTCGTCGCAGACGGTTGGCGAGAACAGCATCGCCAGCCAGCCGTCACACAGCTCTGCGCACAGCGCGATGTTCCTGGGACCCTCAGCGCCGAGGTAGATGGGGATGTCCTCGCGCAGCGGATGGATGGAGGACTTCAGCGGCTTGCCGAGGCCGGTACCGCCCGGCAGCGGCAGCGGGTAGTGGGGCCCGGGCGCTTCCAGGCGCCCCTCGCGGGCCCACACGTTGCGCAGGATGGCGATGTACTCGCGGGTGCGCGCGAGCGGCTTTGCGAACGGCATCCCGTACCAGCCCTCAACGACCTGCGGCCCGGAGACGCCTAGCCCGAGGATGAAGCGTCCGTTGGACAGGTGGTCCATGGTCATGGCGGCCATCGCGGTGGCGGCGGGCTGACGCGCTGACATCTGCACGATCGCGGTGCCAAGCCTGATGCGCTCCGTCGACGCTCCCCACCAGGCCAGCGGCGTCAGGCAGTCAGAGCCGTAGGCCTCGGCTGTCCACATCGAGTCGAAGCCCAGACGCTCGGCCTCGGCGATCGCCTCGGCCGCACCCGACGGCGGCCCCCCGGCCCAGTAGCCCGTGTTCAACCCCAGCTTCAACGCTCCGCCCACTGACACGAGCCTATCGGTTGATGCGCTTCAAGGCAGTCCGGAAGCCTATCGCTACGAAGCGTTCGCTCTTGTGCACGATGTCCACGCACAACCGCTCGCTGCACCACCGCCCCCGCGCACCCCCTCTCCCGCGCACCACCGCCGCCGCGCAGCACCGCCGCCGCGCACTACCGCTCGACGAGCGCGAGCGTGAACCCGTCGTAACCCTTGGCACCCACCGTCTGGATCGTGGTGGCGCTGACGCGCGGCTCGTTCGCGAGCAGCTCGTGAAAGCGGCGCATACCCTGCACGCCGGGGTCGGCGTTGCCGGCGTCGACCAGCTCCCCGCCGCGCACGACGTTGTCGGTCAGGATCACGCTGCCGGGCCGCGTGAGCTCGAGCGCGAGCTCGAAGTACTCCGCGGTGCGCTGCTTATCGGCGTCGATGAACACCAGGTCGAA
>JBOGXX010000283.1:0-3497 GCA_050696475.1 Solirubrobacteraceae bacterium
CGGCGATCGGCTTGCGCTTGAGCTTCATCGTCGGCGTCAGCTCCTCGCCGCCGGGCAGCCAGTCGCCGCGGGCGATCGTGAACCTCTTGATCTGTTCCACCCTCGCCAGCCGCGCATTGGCGCAGTCCACGGCCTCCTGGACCGCGGCCCGCACGCGCTCGTCTCCCGCGAGCGCCTCGAGCGAGGTGTCCTCGATGCCCTGAGCGGCCGCCCAGGCGGGCGCGAAGTCGGCGTCGAGCACGAGCAGCGCCGTGTTATACGGCCGCCGATCGCCGATGCAGCAGGCCTGGCCGATCAGCGCGGAGGCGCTCTTGACCGTCGCCTCGATGTTCGCCGGAGACATGTTCTTGCCGGCAGCGCTGATGATCAGCTCCTTCTTGCGGTCGACGATCGTCAGGTAGCCGTCCTCGTCGAAGGAGCCGATGTCACCGGTGCGAAGCCAACCGTCCTCGGTGAACGCCTCGCTGGTCTTCTCGGGCAGGTTGCGGTAGCCGATCATCACCACGTCGGACTTGACCAGCACCTCGCCATCGCTGTCGAGCCTGATCTCGACGCCCGCCGCCGCCGGCCCGACCGTTCCGATCTTGATCTTCTGCGGCGGGTTGACGCTTCCGGCCCCGCACGTCTCGCTCATGCCCCACAGCTCCGCCAGCGGCAGCCCGATCGCGTGGAAGAACTCGAGCACCTCGACCGGCGTGGGCGCGGCGCCGACGTTGATCGCCTCCACCTGGTCGAGACCCAGCATCGTGCGCAGCCCTGAGAAGATCTCCGCGTCGGCCGTGGCGACCTGCTGCGCCAGCTCGGCGGGCACCGCCTCGCCGGCCTGCTCGAGGCGCACCTTGCGCACGCCCGCATCGAGCGCGGCCGTCAGCTCGGCGCGGCGCTCCGGCGGCTGCCCGGCGACCATCGTCTCCAGGCCCGCCTTGAGCTTCTCCCAGATGCGCGGGACGGCGAAGAACCAGCTCGGCCTCACTTCCGGGAGATAGGAGAGAACTTCGCGCGGATCCTCACAGCAGGTGATCTGCAGGCCGAAGAGGATCGGCAGGTAGTGGTGGGCGTTGCGCTCGGCCACGTGCGCCGCCGGCAGCCAGGAGATCACGCGCCCGTCGCGCGGGAAGTCGATCAGATCGACGATCCCCTCGGCGGTGGCGAGCAGGTTGCGGTGAATCAGCTGAACCCCCTTGGGGGGGCCGGTGGTGCCGGAGGTGTAGATCAGGGTCAGCACGTCGTCGGATCTGATCTGCGAGACGGCCGCCTGCACGTCGAACTCGGGATTCGATCCCTCGACCTCGGATAGGGCGAGCGTCCCCAAGGGCGCCTCGCCGTCGACCACGATCGCGTACTCGAGCTCCGGCAGCGAGCGGCGCGCATCGCGAACCTGGGGCATGTACTGCTGCTCGCAGATCAGCAGCTTCGCGCCGGCGTCGTCCACCACGTACCGGATCTGCTCCGCCGTGTAGGTGTTGTAGATCGAGAACGGCGTCGCGCCGAGCATCATCGCGGCGAGGTCGCAGAGGTGAAACTCGGGGCGATTGGAGAGCATCAGCGCGACGCGGTCGCCACGCCGCACACCGAGCTTGGCGAGGCCGCCCGCCAGCGCGTCAACGCGCTCGCGCAGCTCTCCCCATGTGATCGTGAACGCATCCTGCTTGGTGCGGATCGCCACATCCTCGGCGCGCTCGGCGGCCGTGATCCGAAACGCCTCGGCGATCGTCGCCGCGCCGAGCGCCCGGCGTGTGATCGCTGACGTGGCCTGAGCCTCCATTGCACGCTCCTCCTGTAGCCGTTCTTGCCGTCCCCGTGGGCCCCATGCGGGCCCGCGGCCCCCGCCGATCATACCCTCCTGGGGGCTCGCTCGAAAGCGGGTGGACGGACGAGCACCGGCGCCCGAGCCATGCGGGATGCGCCCCGGCGGCTGTCGGGCGCGGCAGCGTCGAGCGCATCGAAGCGCCCCCACCCGGGTTAGAACCGACAGCGTCGCATACAGACGATCCGCACCCAAGGAGAGCAGACATGCGTTCAATCAAGCTCAGCGCGCTCGGCGCGACTGCGGCGGCCCTGCTGACGCTGGCCCCGGCCGCAGCGTCCGCGGCAGGCAGACACTCGAGCCACCGGATCAGGCACGCAGCGGCCGGTGCGTGCCGTGCGACGCTGGACGTGGCCCCGCGTCTGATCACCTCCGGCGAAGCGGTGGCCGCCTATGGGCACCTGTCCTGCCGCACCGCCGCCGAACAGGAAAACCAGACCGTGACGCTGTACGAGAGCGCCGCAGCCGGCGGCTCCGTCGTCGCCGCTCGGGGCACCACGAACAGAGCAGGCTTCTACAAGCTCGAAACGGCGCCGCTGACGGCGAACAGCCGGTTTCACGCACTCGCAGGAAGCACCGCGAGCAGATACAGGTTCGTCAAGGTCGCGGCGCAGGTGACGCTGAACGGTCCCGTCGAAGGCTCGCAGCTGCTCGCCGGACGCCGTGCGGGCATTCGCAGCCGCGTCACGTTCACCGGCGCCGTCAGCCCCGAAGACGCGGGCGCGCTGGTGGTGCTCCAGCGCGAGGACGCGGCCAGCGGCAACGGCTGGCACCGGATCGGGCTCGCTCGCGTGGGCGCCGGCGGGAGCTTCTCGGTCACGCACAGGTTCCTCGTCCCCGGCGACGCGAACATCCGCGTGCTGATACGCAACGCCCGCCACAACGTCTCGAGCCCGTCCAACGTGGTCGCATACGAGATCTCACAGGCGCAGAACCCGGCGCTCACGATCGACGCGTCAGCCGACCCGATCCCCTACGGCCAGCAGGTGACGATCACCGGCAAGGCCGACGTCTCCGCGGGCGAGACGGTGAGGCTCCTCGAGCGCACCGCCAGACAGGGCGGCTTCGCTCCGGTCGCAGAAGTTCCGACGAACGCCAGCGGCGAATACCGCTTCCCCGCCCAGTCGCCGGTCTACAGCACCTACTACGAGGTGCGCGGCGGCGAGGTGAGCTCAGCCGTGCTCTACGAGGACGTGGGCGACGCGCTCAAGGCCACGCTCTCGCCGGGAACGACGATCCAGGACGGCCAGGCGCTGAAGCTCGAAGGATCGGTGAGCCCCGAGCACGCCGGACACGTGATCTACCTGGAACGCGAGAACCGCGCGGGAGCCGCCTTCCACGTGGTCGAGATCTCGACGTTGACGGGCGCCTCCACATACTCGATCGCCCACACGCTCTACACGATCGGCACGAGCGTGTTCCGCGTCCGGATCCCGGGAGACCGCCAGAACGGCGGCGCGGTCAGCCAGCCGTTCACGATCGACGTGACGCCCAGCTCCTCATCGTTGCTCCCGCCGGAGGCGCCTGGCAACTCGACGCTGCCCCCGGAAGGCCAGGTCTAGCCCGAAGTTCCCGCGGTAGTCACGGTTGTTTTGGGTTGTGATCCTCGTATTGACGGGGGTTGCGGCCGTTTCGTGGTTGCGTGGTGTAGTCACTAGCTGTCGTCCGGTCTGTTTGGTAGGTTATGTCA
>JBOGXX010000284.1:0-15356 GCA_050696475.1 Solirubrobacteraceae bacterium
GCCGCGCCCGCGCGGGCGCACAGCACCGAGATCGCACGGCCGTTGCCGACCGGCGGGTCCTCGATGCCATGGTCGTCCTGTCCTCCCCCGACTACCAGCAGACGTCTTCCCTGAAGTCCCTGCGACATGTCAGCCCTCGCCCGGTGGAGAGGGACAGCCAGCTATCGAGAGGCTGCCCACGGTCATTCGACGCCGTACTGGGCGCCCATGAAGATGCGACTCACTCGTCTTCCGCGTCGAGTTCGGCACAAGATACACCTCTAGCGCGGTCATCCCGGGCGGTGATGGGGCACACAGAAGCCGCTGTGGCGCCCGGATCGCGCACCCGAGACGCGGGAAGTGCCCGACGGGTAACGTGCCCACGGTCGTCGACCAAAGGATCTGCCGGTGAGCGCTCCGCGGACTGCCAGCCATCTGACGAGCTTCGCTCGTTTCCTCGCTCGTCGCGAGCAGCGCGAGCGCGCCGACGCGGCAACACTGAAGGACCTCTCCCGGACCGTGCTGGCGCTCCCGCACGGGCTCGATCTGGAATGGCTGGGCACCGCCGGCTACCGCCTGACATATGAGGGGCATACGCTCCTCATCGACCCGTATCTGACGAGGATCCCGCTCCGCGCCGTCCTCAGTCGCGCACCCGCGCTTCCCGACCCACTGGCGCACGAGCAGTTCCTTGGGCCCGATCTCGGCACCGTGGCAGGCATCCTGATCGGCCACACGCACTTCGACCACGCGATCGACGTCCCGGCGCTGGCGCGGTCGCTACGGACCAACGCGTATGGATCCGACTCGCTCATGCGTCTGATGCGCGCTCACGGCCTGCAAGAGCGAGCCGTCGAAGTCCAGCCCCGCCGCTCATACGAAATCGGGCCGTTTGTGGTGCGCTTCGTTCCGAGCCTGCACTCAAAGCTGCTTCTCGGCTACAAGGTTCCGTACGACGGTGCGCTCTCGTGCGAACACCTGGATCGGCTCTCGCCGAGCGCCTACAGGTGCGGCATCGTCTACGCCATCCACATCACGGTCGCGGGCGCCACGTTCTACCACCAGGGCAGCGCGAACCTGATCGATGACCAGGTACCCAACGACGGGGTCGACGTGTTCCTCGCGGGAATCGCGGGGCGGAGCTTCACCGAGAACTACTGGCAACGGATCCTCAAACGCCTGCAGCCCGCCGTGGTTCTGGCGAACCATTTCGATGACTTCTTCCGGCCCCTCTCCTCCCCGCTCGGATTCACGACCAACGTCAACCTCACCGCGCTGCCCGCTGAGATTCAAGCTGTGAGCCGTGACATCACCGTGGCAGCTCTCGAGCCGATGCATGCCGCATCCGAGGGGCTGGCAGCCGATCGGGGCATGGCTTCGGACTAGACGCTCTCTAGAGCCGATCGACTCGCGGCACCGCTGTAATGGCACGCGCCGTTGGGGTCTCGAGCCCGGAGGAATCAACTAGCCTTCAGGATCGCACTGGAAGGGTGGCAGAGCGGTTGAATGCAGCGGTCTTGAAAACCGCCAGGCGGGCAATCCCCGTCTCGGGGGTTCGAATCCCCCCCCTTCCGCTTTTGGGTGCTCTACCGGGTGCGACATTCGGCAGGTGCCCACCCGCGTCAGCCCAGCCCGCTCTCGGTAGCGGCCACCGAGCTCCCCAGCACCTGCCCGCGGGCTCCGAGCGCCTGCACGGCCAGGTAGGGCCCAGCGGTCCCCGCCGGGACGGGGATCGCGGTCTCGAAGCCGCTGCGCAGAACCTGCCCGACGGTGCTGAGGCTCGACGCGCTCGAGCCGGCCAGGAGCCGCCAGGAGGTTACTTCCGTGGCTCCGTTCCAGCTCGCGTACACCGTCCCCTGACCGCCGACGCCCGCCTGGAAAGCGAACACGGGCGGGTGCGCGGGCGTCCCGTTCCAGACGAAGCGGAAGTCGCGGTATGAGCGCGTGTGCGCCGGGAAGTGCGCTTCAAAAAGCAGTTGCCCTTCGGGGCTGAACTCCGAGAAGTACGGTTCCTGGCCCCAGCCGACGAACCAGTCGCCGTTGGCGAGCGCCTGCACGCTGCCCTCGCTCTCAACGAGCAGCGCCGGCGAGTGGACGATCCGCCCGGTCAGCGTCGCCGTACCCGTCTCACCGTCGACGCTCAGGACGATCGCCCGCGACTGGCTGTGCTCCGTGGGCGAGGCGCCATTGTCGAAGATGCTGATCGAGCCGTCTTCCAGTTCGCGCGCATCGTGCTGCCAGGCGGTGCCCGTGCCTGCCCCCATCTGAAAGCTCGAGTGCCGGCCACCGAGCTGCCAGCTGATCCTGCCGGTGGCCGGGTCGAGCTTGTAGACGGTCCACGTGTTGCGCGAGGAGATCAGCAGGCTGCCGTCCGGCGTGCGGTCGATCGAGTTCAGATGGAAGAAGTCATACGGCTCGGCCGTGCTCGTGCGGGTCGCGGGTTCGTAGGATTCGCTGATCCCGACGTGGTCGACCGCCGCCCATTCATACATCACCAGGCCCGTCTTGACGTCGATCTCCTGAAAGACGCTGTCCGTCAGGCCCCCGTAAGCCGGGCCACCCACCGCTGAGAGGTTGCAGAGAATCGGGTCATACGCAGTGATCAGCGCGGTGCCCTGCGGCGTCAGTTGGAACTCGTGCAGGTCGGCCTCGAGTCCGTTGCCCGCTTTGACGTGGGCGATGTCCGTGTAGGTGTCGTCGGCGATCACGTCTTCGCCGAGACCGAAGCCATGGACGGTGACGTCGCCCTGCCACCACGTGAGCACTGGTTTGCCCTCGTATTCCTGAACCTGAAGGTTCGTGGCGGACATGTCGGTGGGCATCGGCTTGAACCACACCAGTCCCCCGCTCGGTTCGAGAATCATCGGCCCCGCCTGGCCGGGCCCGGCGTAGGGCGCCACGAGCTCATCGCCCGGCGCCACCGACGGCGACGCCGCCGTCACCGTGAGCGCCGGCGGGTGCAGTTCCGGACGGGAGTGGAAGCTCTGGTATTCCGAGGCGCCGCCGGCATGAACCGGCGCGGGCGTGGAGGTGATGTGGTCCTCGTGCGCCACCCCGAACACGTCGCCCAGCGCGTCGCGCGTGCCACCGAGCCGCAGCCGCGCATGCACCGTCACCCGCTCGCCCTGCGCGAACGGCCGCGTCGGCACGAAGCTCGCCCCGTCGCCGTCGGAGTAGGGCTCCAGGCGGCCCCGGTGAGCGCCCGTCTCGGAGCCCACGACGCTGATCGCGCTGAGGTCGCGGGCAGGCACGCCCAGGAAGCTGATCTGGGTCTGCGCAGAGGCGACGCGACTGCCCGGGATGGGGGACATCGTCACCGTCCCGTCCTGCAAAGCGGAATTGTCGAGCGTCGAGGGCGCACACGCGGGAGCGACCTGCGCAGCCAACGCGGCCTGCGCGGAGAACCCCACCCCCACAGCCAGCGCAGGCCCTAGGATGAGAGCGCGTATGGACGGCATCGACCCCGGAGAGGATAGGCGAGTCGATCGACGGACGCTGCTGAAGGGCGGTCTCGTGGCCGGCGGTTTGCTCGCCGGCGCCGGGCTGGGGATCGACGCCCTCGCCGACACGACGAATGACTCCAGCGCCCCGCAGAGGGCGCGGGCGAGCGCCACGCCCTCGCCGAGCCCGGTGCGCCGTGGCGCCGGCAAACCGAACATCCTCGTGATCGTGGTCGACCAGTTGCGCTTCCCGGTGTGGTTCTCACCCGATCCGAGCGGCATCGGCCTGCCGCCCAACCTGCGTCGTCTACGCGAGGGCGCGGTCTCGTTCGCGCGCCACTACACGGCGTCTGATGACTGCACGCCGGCGCGATCGACACTGCTGACCGGCCTGTACACGCATCAGACCGGCTGCATGATCACGGGCGGCAGCACCCTGGACCCTGGCTTCCCCACCTGGGGGACCATGCTGCGCGAGCACGGCTATCGCACTCGTTGGCTGGGCAAGTGGCACCTCACACATGGGGATAACCGCTGGACCGACCTCACCGGCGAACGAGCGCTCGAGCGCTACGGGTTCGACGGTGGCGTCTTCCCGTCGCCCGACGGCGGCCCCGGCCAGGGCTGGCGCGTGGACCCACAGGTCGCCGATAAGTTCACGGAGTGGTTCGGCGAGGAGAGCGGCGCGGAGCCGTGGTGTACGACAGTCTCGTTCGTCAACCCGCACGACATCGCCTGGTGGTACAAGTGGACCGACCGCGTCCCACCCGAGACCACGGCCAGGCCGATCGTGCACAGGCTGCCGCCCAACTACGAGACGCCCGAGCTGCTGGCGGAGCGGCACAAGCCGCTGCTGCAGCGCTCCCTGCAGCAGACCGCCGCCGCTTCCTTCGGGGCGGTGCCGTTCATAGGGCCGGAATCGACCGGCACCTGGCTGGAATTCCTCGACCTCTACATGAAGCTCCAGCTCGAGGTCGACCGCCATGTGGGGGCCGTGATGCGCACGCTCGAAAGCCGACCGGAGGTCGCCGCGAACACCGTGATCGTGTTCACCTCCGACCACGGTGAGTACGGCGCCTCGCACGGGCTCCGCGGCAAGGGTGCCAGCGCCTACGAGGAGGCCTTGCGGGTGCCGCTGCTGGTCAAGGACATGCGCGGCAAGCTGACCAGCGAACCGGCGCAGCTGCGCACACAGCTGACCTCCAGCGTCGACATCGCGCCGATGCTCCTGACGATCGGCACGGACTCGAGCGACTGGCGGCGCGACTCGCGCTACTCCTACCTCGCCGATCGTCTCGACCTCGTGGAAATCCTCGCCGACCCTGGCGCCGCCGGTCGGCCCTACGTGCTGCACGCCACCGACGAGACGGTCACCGAGTTCGCGATCGAGCCCTATTCGGCCAACGCGCCGCTGCACATCATCGCGATTCGCACCCCACAGGCCAAGTACGCGGTCTACGCCTACTGGCCCGAGACCGGAATCACGCCGCTGCACCGTGGCGAGGAAGTGGAGCTCTACGACTACAGCACCCAGGCCGGGCGCCTGGAGCTGGAGAACCTCGCCGGGCACAGCCCGCTGGAGGCATCGCTGCGCGAGCAGCTCGCGCGCGCGGTCCGCGACCAGCTGCGCGGGCCGCTGCCGCCCCGGCTGGTCGAAGCGCACGCGCGCGGCTTCGCCGACTACTTCTCGACGGCCCGGCACGCGACCACCCAGGCGGCCGCTCGGCGCAAACACCTCGCCGAACGCGAAACCGGGGAGCCCGGCCCGCAGAGCCCTGAGGGCATCCCGTTCCGCAGGAGGGGGATGGCATCTCCACTGCGGCACAGGAGCCCGTGACCCGCGCCGCTCAGCGCCCGCGGGCGCGACGCAACTAGGCCTTGATCGTCGGCGAGGTGCCGATCACTTCGCCCGCCGAGCTCAGCGCCTGAACGGCCACGTACGGGCCCGTGCTGGAGGCGGAGATCGTCGTCTGAAAGCCCGACCGCGCGGCTGTCGCGACGGGGCTGAGCGCACCGCTGGAGGTTCCCGCGAGGACTCGCCAGGAGGCGACCTGCGTGGCGCCGTTCCAGCTCACCGACACCGAGATCCTGCCCCCCGAGCCCACCGAGGCAACGGCCGACGGCGAGCCCGTCGGCTGCCCGCTCCAGGGGGACAAGTAGGTCCGGAAGTCCTGGACGTTCTTGCCGAGCGTGCCGTCGAGCAGGACGTGCGCGGAGCCGTCGTACTCGGTGAAGTTCGGCAACCCCCCATAGCCCATCAGCCAGTTGCCACCCGGCAGGCTGAGCATGTCGCCTTGGCTGGAGGCGAGCAGCGTTCTCGCCGGGTTGGTGAACGCTTTGGCGAGCGTGACCGTGTGGCTGGAGAGGTTCGGATCGAGCTCGATCCCGCGCGACTGCTTCTCCTCCGGCGGATCGGAGCCGTTGTCGAACACCGAGATCAGCCCGTTCGGCTGCCAGGCCGCGTCGTGCTGCCAGTAGGTGCGCGTGCCCGGCCCCAGCTTGAAGCTCGAATGATCGCCACCCAGGCGCCACAGCACTGCGCCGCTGTCGATGTTCACGTTGTAGAGCGTCCATGTGTTGCGCGAGGAGAGCAGCACGTCGCCAGGCTGATCCGCGCCCGCCGCCGCTTCCTGGCCCGTTGGGCCCGGGTCGATCGAGTTGAGGTGCACGTAGTCCCAGGGATAGTCGTACTTGGGCGCGGCGTTGTGGGATTCTCTCGGCGAGATGTGCCCCAGCGCATGCCACTGCCACATCACCAGGCCGGTCTTCACGTCGACCTCCTCGATCACCGAGTCGGTGATGATCCCGTTGGAGAGGCCGTGATCGGAGGACAGGTTCATGTGGATCGGGTCGAACGCGTCGATCCACGCGGTGCCTTCCGGGGTGAGGCGGAATTCGTGTAGGTCCGCGGCGTAGCCGTTGCCCGCTCTGACCGATGCCAGCTTCTGGTAGCTGGTGTTGTAGATCACGTCTTCGCCCTGCCCGAAGCCCACTTCGAGGATCCGACCCTGCCACCAGCTCAGCACGGGCTTGCCCTCGTATTCCTGAAGTTTCAGGCTCGTCGCATCATCGCCGGAGGGCAACCGGTGAAACCAGACGAGGCTGCCGTTCTGTTCGGTGATCATCGGTCCGGGGGAGCCGTCGCCCTGGTAGGGAGCCAGGAACAGGTCCCCGGAGGAGGCCCCGCTCCTGGCCGGGGTGGTGATGCGCACGGTCGACGGGGTCAGCGAAGGTGCCGAGCTGTAGTGCTGGACTTCGTGGGAGTTGCCGGTTTTGATCGGGAACTCTTTCTGGCTGACCGCCGCCTGATGGGCGACCGTGAAGTCGGTGGCGACCGTATAGGAGGCTGAGCCGACGATGACCCTGGCGCTGACCTTCACGCGCTCGCCCGCCGAGAACCGGTGCGAGGCGAGAAAGCTTTCGCCGGTGCCCGTCGAGTACGCGCGCAGCACACCCGAGTGCGTGCCCGTGTGAGAGCCGACGACGCGTACGTCCGAAACGTGGGTGCCGGCTGGTCCCAGGAAGCTGATCTGAGTGCTCGGCGAGGCGTCCGGGGTCCCGGTCTGGGGTGAGACCGCGATCGGGCTGGAGGCGCCGGCACGGGCGCTGAGTGGTGCCGCCGCCGACGCGTCGGCGACCTTCGTCGAGTGGGCCGAGGAGGTCGTGGATGTGGAGCCGCACGCGCACAGGCCGGCGCCCATCGCCAGCGTCACGAGCAGCGCTTTCGCGCGAGTCATCATTGGGTCGAACCCGAGAGCAGCTGGGAAGTTCCGATCAGCCTGCCGGATGAGTCGAGCGCCTGCACCTCGAGACGCTCATAGCTGCCCGCGATCGCGATCCTGGTCTGAAAGCCGCTCCTGGCGGCCCTCGCCACCACGGCCAGGCGCCCGCTGCTCTCGCCCGCCACGACCCTCCAGGAGGCGACCTGCGTGGCGCCGTTCCAGCTCACGTACACGCTCGTCCTGGCGCCGCTGCGGCGGGCCACGACGGAGGGCGAGGTGAGCGGCAGGCCGACCCACTGCTCGCGCATCGTGCGGTAGCTGAGGTCATTGCCCGGGAAGCGCGCTTCCAGCAGCCGCTTGCCCGAGGGGCTGTACTCGGTGAAGTAGGGCTCCGAGCCCCAGCCGACGAGCGTGTTCCCGTTTGACAGCGGCTGGACGTCGCCCATGTATTCCGATTCGAATTCGTCGTTGCCGGTGTACTGACGAAGCAGCGTCGCCCTGTGCGTCCGGCGGTCGAGTCTCAGCACGAGCCCGCGGGAGGAACCCGTCGCCGGCACGGAGGTGCCGCCGCCGGTCAGCTGGCAGCAGTGGTCGTCGAACATCGTCACCGTCGAGTTCGGCCCCAGCGCCACGTCGTGCTGCCACTGGAATTCAGCCTTCGGGCCGAACGTGAAGCTCGAGTGCCGCCCGCCGAGTGTCCACTCGATCTTGCCGGTCCGGATGTTCACGAGGTACGCCGCCCATGTGTTGCGCATCGATACCAGGAAGCTGTCTGCGCCGGTCAGGTCGACCGCGTTGACGTGGTAGGCGTCCCACGGGAAGCCGTTCGTCGGCACGGTCGCGCGCGAGTCGCCCAGGGGGATATGCTCGAGCGCGTCCCACGTGCGCAGGAGCTCGCCGGTCTTCAGGCTGTACTCCTGCACCGCCGAGTCGATCAGCGCGCCGTTGTAGGCGCCGCCGTAGCTGGAGAGGTTCTTGGCGACGTTCTTGTTGGCCGTCACCCAGATGTCTTCACCTGAGATGTCGATCGCGTGCAGCGTGAGCTTCCAGCCATCCTTGCCGCGAATCCTAGCCACCGTCTGGTAGTGCTGGTTGACGACCACGTCTTCGCCGCTTTCTGTCGAGCCGTTGCTCGTGACCACCCCCTGCCACCAGGCGAGCGCGGGCTTGCCCTGGAAGGTCTGCAGGCTGAGGTTCGAGGCCACGAGCTTTTCCGGCACCGGCTTGAACCACACCGGCTGCAGCTCGTTGTCGAGGATCAACGGCCCGCTCTGACCGACCAGCGGCGGGTAGTTGAGGTTGTAGAAGTTGGTTGTGAAGATGTAGCCCGAGGCCAGCTGTGCGGCTGTCGTGGGGCCTTCGCGACGGAGCCGCGGGGGGTGCAGAGAGGGCGCCGTCACGAAGCTGTAGGTCCCGTCCGTCGTGTATGCGCCGACGGGAGCTCCATGCGAGCCGGCGAGCGCGAAGTCGAGCGCGACGAAGCCTGCGAGGACCACCACCACGACCGCGGCCAGTCGCCTGGCCGCGGGCAGCAGCACGCCGTCGGGCTTGGGCAGCGAGGTGAACGTCACCAGCGCCGCCGCGGCGGCCAGTCCACCGCCGATCAGGTAGGCCAGGCGGAAACCGTCGGTCAGCGACTGCGCGACGCCGCGGCCGTCGCCGATCAGGTGGCTGCTGCGCGAGGTCGCAAGCGTCACCAGGATCGCCAGTCCCAGCCCACCGCCGATCTGGCGCGCGGTGTTCACTAGCCCCGAGGCGAGGCCGGCCTGCCCCTCCTTGGCGCCTTGCGTGGCCGCGATCGTGGAGGGTACGATCGACATCGCGATCCCCGCCGAGGTGAGCAGGCCGGGGATCATGATGTAGACGATCGGGCTGCCGCTCGAGCCCACTTTCGCGAGCAGCAGCATCCCTGCCGTCAGCAGCGCCAGCCCACCGCCGAGCACCGGACGCACCCCGAAGTGGCTGACGAGCTTGCCCGCGCGCGCGGCGACGAGCATGATCATCAGCGTCATCGGCAGGAAGATCAGGCCGGTGTCCAGCGGCGAGAGGTAGAGCACCTGCTGCAAATACAGCGAGCTCACGAACCACATCGGGAACAGCGACGCGCTGAACAGCAGCACGATGTTGTTGGCTATGCGCAGCGGCCTGGTCAGCTCCTTGAACGGGATCAGCGGTTCCCTGGCGAAGCGCCCCTCGATCACCCCGAAGGCGATCAGCAGGGCGATGCCGCCGAAGATCGGCCCGAGCGCCACAGCAGTGCCGAGACCGGCCAGGCCCGCTTCCACGATCCCGTAGACGAGCACCATCTGGCCGATCGTCAAGGTCAGCGCACCGGCGAGGTCGAAGCTGCGCCCGGGCGCACGGCGTCGCTCGTTGACGACCGCGTAGGCGATCAGCGCACCCGCGATCCCGATCGGGGGGTTGATCAAAAGCACCCAGCGCCAGCTGAGCTCCTGGGTGATGATCCCCCCGAACAGCATGCCCGCAGCGCCGCCGAGGCCGTTCATCGCCGCCCACGCCCCGATCGCGCGGTGGAGCTCCGCTCCGGGCGCGAAGGAGGAGGTGATCACGGCCAGCGAGCAGGCCGCCATCAGGGCGCCGCCGAGGCCCTGCACCGCGCGCGCGGCCACGAGCAGACCTCGGTCCGGGGCGAGGCCGCCGGCCAGCGACGCGAGCGCGAACACGAACAGCGCCAGGACGAACATCCGGCGCTGACCGAAGTGGTCGGCCGCGCGGCCGCCGAGCATCAAAAAGCCGGCGAAGGTGATCGAGTACGCGTCGACGATCCACTGCAGTTCCGGCGCGGAGAAGCCCAGCGCCGACTGAATCGAGGGCAGCGCGACGTTGACGATGCTCAAGTCGAGGATCACCATGAACTGCGCCACGCAGCAGACGACCAGCAACCAGCCCGAGCGCGAGACTCCCAGGCGGCCGCCGGACGGCGGGGAGCTCGCGTCGGAGATCGGTGGCGTGGCGATGCTCACCCGTGGGACCTCATCGTGTGTTCTGCCGTGTGATCGTGGATTGCATCAGCCCTGATTGGCGTCCGAACTCCTGCGTGTTCGACGCCCGACCCAAGCGGGGATTGACGCCAAGGGCCCCTGGTAGGGTGATGGGCCGAAGTCCTCGAGCGACAAAAGGAGTCACAGCCGATGAGCAGACGCACGCTACCGACCGCCATGCTAGCGCTGGTCGTCACCGTGGCGGTGGCAGGGTGCGGCGGCAAAGGCTCAAACACCTCCGGCACGAGCAGCTCGAGCAAAGAAGGCAGCACGAACACGACGACGACCACGCACAAGAAGCCGACCTCCAAATCCAACGGCTACTGAGCCGACCGTCGGCCGCGTGGGCGAGTTCCAGGATGCGCTCATCCGGACGCCAGCGAGGCGGAGTAGGGGCGGATGCTCGTCGTCTGCGATACGCCCAGCACACGACCGTCTGAGGCGAGCGCCTGGACCTCGACATACTGGTACTTCTTTGCCAGCATGATCGACGTTTCGAAGCCTGTCGGGACGCTCCTCGCCCGCGCAGCAAGCGAGGCCTCGTGCTGGCCGGCGAGCACGCGCCACGATGCCACTTCGGTGGCGCCGTTCCAGCTCATGTGCACGATCGTCTCTTCGCTGGTGTTGTTGAGCGTCGCAAGCACCGCCGGGGAGCTCCGCGGGCGCCCACTCCAGGCGTAGCGATAGCCACGGTAGGAGGCCATGTCGTATGGCAGGTGAGCATCGAACAGGAGCGAGCCGTCCGGCGCGTACTCGCTCATCTCCGGCACACCGCCGAACTCCACCACCGTGTTCCCGCTGGCAAGCGTCTGTGCGTTGCCCTGGCTCGAGGAGAGCACCGGCGGATCGTGGGTAAACGCCTTGACCAGGCGCGCTTCATGGGTAGCGAAGTCCAGCGCGATTCTGATCGCGCGGGATTCGCTGTGCACCGGCGGATTGGAGCCGTCGTCGAAGAAGGTCACTTCGCCGTCGGCCAGGATGCGCCCGTCGTGCTGCCACGCGGTCTTCGTCCCCGGTCCCATCTTGAAGGAGCTGTTGGACCCCCCCAGGCGCCACAGGATCCTGCCGCTGCCGCCTTCCAGCTGGTAGCCGGCCCAGGTGCTGCGCGCGGAGATGAACACGTCCCCGTCGGCCTCGAGATCGATCGAGTTGAGATGAAACCAGTCCCACGGCGTGGATGCCGGCGGCGAGGTTTCCGATTCGCCGACCCTGACGTGGTCGAGGCTGTGCCATTCCCAGCGCACGAGGCCCGTCTGCATGTCGATCTCCTGGATCGCCGTATCGATGATCGCCCCGTTGCGCGGGCCTTCGGCGGAGGACAGGTCACAGCGGATGGGGTTGAACGCGGTCAGGAAGGCAACGTCGTGCGGCTCTATCTGGAACTCGTGCAGGTCGGCGTGCAGGCCGTTGCCGCCATGGACCGTGGCCACGGTCTGATAGCTGGAGTTCATGACGATGTCCTCGCCCTGGCCAAAGCCGAGCGAGAGCACCCTCCCGCGCCACCAGGTCAGCTCGCGTCGGCCGTCGTAGCTCTGGACGTTGAGGTCCTCCGCCGTTTCGCCGGCGGGCAGCTTGTCGAACCACACCAGCTGTCCCTGCGGCGTGTAGATCAGCGGGCCGTACTGACCCGGGCCGGGGCCGTTGGTCGTGAAGATCTCTCCCGCCGCGGGGTCGCGGTCGGGCGCGGTGACGGTCAGGACCGGGGCCTGCACGCCCGGCATCGTGTCGAAGCTCTGGTAGTCCGCCGGCGCCGCCCGCGGGTTGCCGAACTCGGGCACCGCAGCGGTCGGGTACGGCGTGTCGACGTGAAAGCCGAACGAGACCGACCTGCCGGCGCGGCGGGCCCCGATCACCGCCGTCACGGACACGGTCTCGCCTGCCTGAAACGGCTCCTTCGGCACGAAGCTCGCGCCGTCGCCCTGGGAGTAGGCGCGCAGGCTGCCGGCGTGGCGCCCGGACTTCGAGCCCACCACGGAGACCTTGCGGATGTTCGCGGGCCCGGTGTTCAGGAAGCTGATCTGGGTGTCCGGGTTGGCGGTGGCGCTTTCCGGCTCCGGCGAGACGTCCACATCGGTTCCCGCCAGCCTGGCGCTGTGGTCGATCGTCGCGGGCAGGCAGGCGGGCGTGCTCACACCCGCCTTGGTGGTTGCGGTCCTGGTGGTGGAGCTGCTGCCGAGCAGGCCAAGCCCGGCGGAGCCGGTGGCGAGCGCGGCGATGCCCCATGCAAGGACCGCGACCGGCAAGACGATGTAACGGTTGCGTTTCATGTGCGGGTGCAGTCCCCGAGGCGACAATACTTGCTAGCCGACACCGGGCCCCCGCGCGAGGTTTCGCATCGGGGGCATCCTTACCAACTTTTTCGCGGCGCCGGGGGCCGCGCAATGCCCTAGGCTGAGGCGATGAGGGCACGCTGGCTTTGCGCCTGTCTGGTGACGGCGCTCATCGGGGTCGTCGTGCCGACGGGCGCGCAGGCGGCCTCGGGGGACGCCGCCGCGACACAGGCCTACCTGCGGGCGAACTACACGCTCGTCAGCTACTTCGCGGCGCACATCCCGAGCGCGCGAGCGCAGTTGGCGGGCGTCCTGGCCGGCGTACGCCGCGAATGCCCACAGGCCGCTGCCCAATCGCCGGAGGATGTCGACTCCGAACAGCTCAGCAACGAGGTGATCGGCACGATGGTGACGACCGTCGCCCAGCGCAACCTACCGCCGACCCGCAGCTTCGATCGGACGGTCGCGTCGCTGCGCTGGAGCAACGGCGCGCTGACGAGCGCCGTCCGCGCATATGTCGCAAAGGGCACGACGCTGACCGCGCTCGCCGTCCCGCATCTGTGCGCGGACATCGAGGCGTGGGTCGCCGGCGACTATCAGACCCTCCCGCAGAGCACCGTCGCCTTCGACCGGCGCTTCATGCCCTCTTGGGTCGCGCCCGGCTTCCTGCCCCACGCGCTCGCCGCCTACGAGACACCGCAGGAGCGGACGCTCGCCCGGCGCACGGTGCGGCTCGAAGAAAAGTGGACCGAATTCGAAGCTTATGAAGTCGAAACCTGGGGCGAGATCATGAACGCCCTGGTCCTGCAGCCCTGAGCTGCGACCGTCGCGCTCAGGCCACCGCCTGCAGGTGGCGGTACGGCGCGCCGCGGAGCTCGCGGACGAGCGCATCGACCACACCCTCCGCGTCCTGCTCGCGGCCGTCGGTGACCGCTCCGATCACCGCGCGCTTGTGCTCGAGCAGCTCTGAGATCGTCTCGTCGATCGTGTTCGCCGCCAGCAGGTAGTAGGCGTTGACGGCGTCCTGCTGGCCGATCCGGTGGCAGCGGTCCTCCGCCTGGTCGTGCTTGGCCGGAGTCCAGGCGAGCTCGAGGAACACGACATTCGAGGAGCGCGTCAGCGTCAGACCGTGGCCCGCGACCTCGATCGAGCAGACGATCAGCTGGTTTGCCTGCTCAGCGTCGGGCCCCTGGAAGGCCTGCAGCGCCGCGTCCCTGGCGAGCGCGCTGTCCTCGCCGAGGATGTGCAGCGCACCGGGAAAGCGCTCGATCACCGCCCGCTGGACCTCGCGATGGCCTGCGAACACCACCAGCCGCTCGCCGGAGGAGCAGAAGTCGTGGATCCAGGCCAGCGCCGCGTTCAGCTTGCCGCGCGCAGCGAGCAGCTTCAGCGCGTTGAGCCGCACCAGACGCTCGGCGCGCAGCGCCGCCGCGACCTTCGCGTCGAGCTCGCGCAGGTCCAGCGGCTGACTGCGCAGCCACGCGATGAGATCGCGCTCGGCGAGCCGGTACTCGGCGCGGTTGTCGAGCTCGACGGGCACGATCGCGCGTGTCTTGGCCGGTAGCTGCGGCAAAACGTCCGCCTTCAGCCGCCGCACGAAGCAGCGCGCGCGCAGATGCCAGTGCAGGCGCAGATGCGCATCGGGGCCCCGGAACCGCTCGCCGAAGCGCACGCCTGAGCCGAAGTCCTCGAGCCGACCGATGATCCGCAGCTGAGAGATCAGCTCCGCCGGGCGGTTGATCACGGGCGTTCCCGTGAGGGCCAGCACGAGGCCCTCGCGCGGCAGCGCCGCGGAGAGCCTTTGCGCCGCCTGGGTGCGCTTGGCGGCGGCGTTCTTGCAGTAGTGGGACTCGTCCAGCACCAGCGCCCGCGGCTGCAGCGCGCACAGCTGCTCCAGGCGCGCGGCCACGATGTCGTAGTTGACGACCGTCACGTCCGCGGCTGCCAGCGCGGCGTCCGAGCCGGCGGAACCTGCGCCGCCGGTCCCCGACAGCGCCTGCACGCTACGGTCGGGCAGCCAGTGCTCGAGCTCGCGCGCCCAGTTGAGCTTGAGGCTCGCCGGACAGACGACCACCGCCGGGTAGGCGCCCGCCGCCTCAACCGCCGCGAGCGCCTCGATCGTCTTGCCCAGCCCCTGCTCATCGGCCAGGAACGCGCGCCGGCGCTCGAGCAGGTAGCTGACCCCAGCGCGCTGGAAGGGCTTCAGTTCGCCGCCCAGGCCCGCGACCCGCAGGGCGCCGTCGGTGGCCGCCGACAGCGCCACCAGCCCTGCCGCGCGGGCGTGCTCCTCGCGGATCTCCTGCAGAACGGAGAGCGCGTCCGGGTCGACCCACACCTCCCCCTCGGCAAGGAACTGATCGAGCTGCGGCACGCAGAACGGGTCGGCGCTGATCGCCGCGAGCTGCGCGTGCTCGCGGCCGGCGCCGCGCCCGTTGATCGGGGCGAGCGCCCCCCGGATCTCGGCGAAGCGCTCGAGGAGATCCGGGGTGTGACCGGGCGCGAGCACGAACGTCGGATCCTCATGCACGGCGGACAGCTCGAGGACGGCCGGCGGCGCGGGACGGCCTTGCTCGAGCGCCGCGATGCAGCGCTTGGCGGCCGGGCTCATCCAGGCGTCCAGGTCTACCATCAGCCGCCAGGACGCGACCGTCAACGGAACTGTCGCCCCGCCCGGCGCCCCGACGGACTGCTCGCGCAGGGCCGCCGGCAGCCGTTCACGCTCGCCCAGCAGCACGAACACAGGCGCCTCGCCCGGGGCGGGTGGGCCCCCGACGTCCACGTTGCCGCGCCATGTGCTGGCGCGATGCAGCCATGCGCTCACGCGCGGGTCCACACTCGCGTCCTCGAGATGCCCCAGCAACTCCAGGAGCGCCGGCGCGTCGTTCTCCACCGCCGCGAGCCCCACGGTCGCGCCCGGCCCCTCCGGCGCGCGCAGCCCCGCCC
>JBOGXX010000285.1:0-4076 GCA_050696475.1 Solirubrobacteraceae bacterium
ATGCCGACCTCGAGCAGCTCCTCGTCGGTCATCGGCTTTCGTTCCAGTGGCGGCCGGATCGGCTCGACCGGCAGGAGACCGTCTCGCCGTGGCGAGCGCTCGCGGGTGAAGCCGAGCGCGCCTGTCAGCGCGATGTCGACGGCCGCCGCGAAGTCCTCGCCGACCTCCAGCGGCGCGTCGATTACGAATCGGCCGTGCCCTGCCGGCCCGCGATCGTCGGGACCGGCAGTGAAGCGCAGGCTGTCCAGCGACTTGATGATCTCGGTGTCGTGGCTGCGCAGCGCGCCGAGGATGTCGACGATCGAGCTGTGCTCTGAGCGTGCGAGTGCAACATCGAAGGACTCGCCCTTGCGCAGCACCACCGGCAGCACGATCGTGCCTGTCTCCTTCCCAGGCGCCGGGCGCACGGCGCGGCCCACCGCCTGGATGATCGAGCCGTGCCCGCGTCGGGTGTCAACGAAAGCGATCGCGTCGATGCCTGGCACATCGACGCCCTCGGTCAACAGCCGCACGTTGGACAGCAGCCGGTACTCGTCCCCGTCGCTCTCGAAGTGTTCAAGCAGCCGTGTGCGGGTGGGGTGGGGCATGCCCGAGCCGTCGACGTGCTGAGACCACAACGGCCCGTCGGGGTGCTCGTCCTCGGGGAGCAGCTCGACGGCAACAGGGAAGTGCTCGCTGAAGCGCTTTGACTCCACGATCGACGGGTGGAACGCGACGATCCGCCGGCATCCGAAGCGGCGCATCGCGCGGGCACAGGCGATCTGGGTAGCGAGCCCCGCAGCCTCCAGGTTGTGCTCGCCGTCTGCGGTGACGATCCGCCGGCGCTTGATCAACTCGTGCACCTCGTCGTCGTCAATCGGGATAACCGCCACCTGATATGGGCACAGCAGCCCTCTGGAGATCGCATCCGCAAAGGACAGGTGGTGGACGACGCGCCCGAACAGAGCGTGGTCGTCCATCGAGGCGAGCCGGACGTTCTTGTTCGCCGCGCGGCTCTTGTCGCGTGTTCCATAGACGGTCGGCGTGGCCGTAAAGAACAAGCGGCGCCTCGCGCTGATCGCGTTCTCGTCGAGGATCGTCTTGTGCCTGGACCCCTCCAGCCCCGCGCACCTGTGTGCCTCATCAGCGATCGCCAGATCGAAGGCGAACTCCGGCACCGCGCGCATCGCCTCCGCCAGCACCGGCGAGGATTCATACGTACAGATCGCAAGCAGCGGCGACCCTTCGCGCAGCCGCTCGGCGATCTCAGCGGGATCGGTCGTGCGCGCCGTGCCGAGCTCGTCGCCGCGGATGATGTCCTCGGCGTCGGCGGCGGCTTTATCACTGCAGATGCGCAGCAGCCCTCGCTGCGTCGCCGCGTGGCGCGACCATTCGCGTGCGCACTGGCGAACCAGTGGGATCGTCGGCACGAGCACGAGCACGTGCTGGGCTCCCAGGCGCTCGGCGGCCCACAGCTCGACCAGGCTCTTGCCAGTCCCGCACGCCATGATCACTTGGCCGCGCGTCCCGCCGGCAGCGGCCCACCGCTCGATCTCCTCGAGCGCCTGGAGCTGATGTTCCCGCGGCTGCGCCGCCGCGGGGGTGGCGGGAGCCAGCTCGGCGATGCTCGCCGGCCACTCCACGGCGCTCGCGCGCATCCGCGCTAGGAGGCAGGTGCTCACCGGCTTCTCCTGCTCGGCCATGACTTCTCGCGCGGAGCGGGCGAGCCCGTCCGTCGAGGCGATCAACAGGCGCGAGCCGATCCCCCGCCGGTTGGACTCGCTCAGGAACGTGTCGATGTCACGCTTCGTGACCGTGTGCTCCGGCCCGTAGTGCTTCGCCTGGATCGCGTCAGCGCGACCCGCGAACGTGAGCGCCACTAGGTCGATGCCTCGATCTGGACCCCAGCGACCCGGCCAGTCCCGCCACAGCCAGACGTCTTTGTACTCGGCTCTGAACTCCGGGTCGTTCTGCAGGAGCCACCGGCACAGCAGCTCGAAGCCGCGGCCCTGGCGATCAAGTGAAGCCAGCAGTCGGTCGAACGAGGAAAGCTCCACCGCAGTGCTCATCAACCGAACACTAGTTCGCCAGTGCGACGGCCTACGAAAGAGGTCCGCACTTTGCCCCGTCCCGCCTCGCCGAGAAGCGCGCGTTTGCCTGCAGGCGAGCCGATTCAGTTCGCGGCTTCCAGCCGCTCAACCGCGGTCAGGTGTTGTCGCACGCCAGCACCCTCTGCTGGGAGTGCCAGCTGATCGGCGGCCACCAGCGGCATCTGGCCCTCGGCGAAGATGCGTTCCACCTCGCGGAGCCACTTGGCTGGGATCTCCTCCTCGAGCCGCGCGAGGAGCGGCATGTCCGAGCCTGAGCGGATTGGCGTGACGTTCTCGGGCAGGCTGTGGGGGTCCAGCGCTCGCGTGATCCGGTTCGCAAGCTCGGGCTGGGGCCTGTAGGCCATGTACTGTTCGGTCGTGGTCAGGCGCGTGTGACGCATCAGGGCCTGGATCGTGCGTACGTCGATGCCCTTGGCGGCGAGACTCGTGCCGAATGAATGCCGGAGGTTATACATCCTGATCGGCTTCAGGCCGGCCTCCTTGCCCGCGAGCTTGAAGGCGGCGCGAAGCGGCTTGTCCCGAACCGGCCGATCGGGCTCCAGCTCGGTAACGAACACGAATTCGACATCGGCCGTGGCGTAGCCTCGTTGCTTGAGCTTCATGAGCGCGCGGACGAGGCGCGGGGTCATGGGGATTGCCTCACAGTCGGAGGTCTTTGGGGTGTCGAGCTGGTCGCGTACCCAGTTGTCGTACGGGCGCAGAACGAGAGCGTTGAAGTCGACGGCGCCCCAGCGCAGGCCCAGGGCCTCGCCGGGGAGGCGAAGGCCGGCGTGGGCTCCGCAAAGCCAGAACGCCTCCTTGAAGGTGTCGGGCGCGTGCTTGATCAGCAGGTCGATCTCATCGGGGTCGTAGAAGTCGTCGCGGCGAAGGACCCGTTCGCGCTGCTCGCGCATGCTCCGCCGCTTGACCTCGGCCAGTGGATTGGCGGGTATCCAACGCTGCCGCACGGCGTAGTTGAGGCACGCCGCGAACACGTCGCGGTACACGTTGCGTGTCTGCGTCGCCGCCAGGGCAACGACCATCCAGAGCTGCTTCTTGCGCCGCTCCACGATCCAGCCTTCGGATTGCAGGGCGCTCGCCTGCGCGTAGTTGACGGTTTTCGCACGCTGAGCATTGAGCGGTATGACGTGATAGACGCCGCGACGCTCGTGGTGCCAGGTCCCCGGCAGCTCGTCGGCGAGCCGGACCGCCTCGCCCTTCGTAGCGACGTCGACGGGCGCGCTGTCCTTGGGCTGCGCAGTCCAGCGCTCGACCTCGATGAGCTGGACATCCTTGCCTTCCGCTCGCGCCTTCTCGGCGGTTTTCGCGCTGACGACCTTGTAGGACTTGAAGTCGTCGAAGTAGGCACGTAGCCGACCGTCGGCAAAGTCTCGGAGGGGGGTGTCGGCTCCGAGGTCGCGGTAGAGCCGCTCGAACATCATCTCGTAGCCGGCGAGCGTCGTGCGCTTTAGGCCCTTGTCGCGTGTGCGTTCGACAACCCAGCCCTGCGTCGCCTCAAACAGCGTGGCGACGTGGCTGGCGTCGTCGTGGGGCTCACTCGGGCGGCGCAGCTCGTCCAAGATCGCAGCCAGGCGCTCCTCGGCGTCTTTGGGCGTGAGGTACTCAGGCGTCGGGCGAGGACCGTCACCGGCTCGCCAGATGATCGCGCCGCGAGGTGTCCGGCGACCGGAGTCGCGCACGTGTGCGGGGCCGATGCACTTGCCGACTCGCGCGCCATGCTCATCACGCCAGAAGGCGTAGTAGGCGCGTTGCCCGCCCTTGCCTTCCGCGCGAACTTGGAGATGCCCTGTCGGGCGATGCGTTCTGCTCATGCTGCCTATGACCTCCTGGGGCTCGAACCGGCCAACGAGTTCCGTCGGAGGCGCCGGGGCATCTTTCCCCAGTCTTTCCCTAGAGGGCGCCACAAGGGCCTATAACCGGGGCTAAAACCGCCTAGAATGGGCTAAACAGGGCTCGGACCGGTTCCTCATAATCGATTGGTCCCAG
>JBOGXX010000286.1:0-5691 GCA_050696475.1 Solirubrobacteraceae bacterium
GTCGTGGGCCTGGGCTCGACCGGGCTGCCGAGCGCGCTGGCGCTCCGTCGTGCGGGCTTCAAGGTGCTCGCCGTGGACACGTCATCGAGCCGGCTCGGCGAGATCCGCAGCGCCCGCGCCGAGCGGCTCGGCGTGAGCCGAGGCGAGCTGGCGCCACACCTCGAGGACGCGGACTTCGTGATCACCGACGAGCTCGCCGCGACGGGCGTGGCGGACATGGTGCTGATCTGCGTCCCCAGCGACCTGGACGCGCAGGGTCGGCCCCACTCGGACGCGCTGCGGCGCGCGTGTGCGGTGGTCGTGCAGGGCGCGCGGGCGGGGCAGACGTTCGTGCTCACCTCCACCGCCTACGTGGGCGCCACCCGTGAGCTGCTCGTGGCGCCGCTCGGCGCGCGCGGGCTGTGCGTGGGGGAGGACGTGTTCGTCGCGTTCTCCCCCCCGCGCGTGGATCCCGGCGCCTCAGACCACGAGCCGCTGAGCGCGACCCGCGTGCTCGGCGGCGTCACCGAGGCGTGCTTCAGGCAGGCCTCGGTGCTGCTGCGCCCGATCTGCAAGGAGCTGCACCGGGTCTCCTCGCCTGCGGCCGCGGAGATGGTGAGGCTCTATGAGAGCAGCTTCCGGGCCGTGAACATCGCGCTCGCGTTCGAGATGTCCGACGCATGCCGCGCCGCCGCGCTCGATCCGATCGAGGTCACCGAAGCGGCCGCCAGCAAGCCGTTCGGCTTCATGGCGCACTACCCCTCCGCCGGCGTCGGCGGGCGCGGCGTCGGCATCGACCCCTACCACCTCACCGCGCCGATGCGCGAGCGGGGGGCTCCGGTGACGCTCGCCGAGGACGCGACCCGCATCCTGGCGGCGCGTCCGCAGCGGGTGGCGATGCGCGCGCACGAGCTGCTGCTGCGCTCGGGACGCCAGCTGCGCGAACTGCGCGTGCTGGTCGTGGGCGCCGCGTACAAGCCCGGCGTCGCCGACTGCACCAACGCGCCCGCCGTGGAGATCATCTCGAGGCTGCTCGACGAGGGAGTCCACGTCGACTTCCACGACCCGCTGGTCGACGTGCTGCTCGTCGACGGCGAGGAGCTCCACGGGGTCGACCCCGACCCCCGTCGCGACGCCTCCGGCTTCGGCCCCGAAGACTACGAGCTGGCGATCATCCTGGGCCTGCAGCCCGGGTGCGACTACGGCTGGCTCTCGCGCTGCCCGCAGGTGCTCGACTGCACGTACCGCCAGAGGACCGGCCGCCGCCACTTCCTGCTCTAGCTCTAGCGCGCCGTGGAGCGCGGCGCCGGCGCTTCTCAGCGATCGTCGAGCAGACGCTCGCGGCGCTCGCCAGGAGGGCGGCGGTCCGCGGCGGCGTGCTCCCGCGCGAGCTGCGTGTCGGTCTGCATCGCCGGTCGGAAGGTCGTGTAGCGGGCCTTGCCGGTCGCCTTGGCGTGGTACATCGCGACGTCGGCATCGTGCAGCAGGCTCTCCGCCGGCCCGCCGTGGGCGGCGATCCCGACGCTGGCGCTCACGCGCACGTCGTGGCCGGCAACGGGGAACGGAGCCTTCAGGGCCTCGATCAGGCGCTCGGCGATGTGGGTCGCGGCGGCCAGCGGCGCGCGATCCTTGCAGATGACGGCGAACTCGTCGCCGCCCAGGCGTGCGGCGGTGTCGCAGTCGCGTACGACGTGGTCGATGCGCTGGGCTGCCGTGACGAGCAGCGCGTCGCCCGCGTCGTGGCCGAGGGTGTCGTTGACGCGCTTGAAGCCGTCGAGGTCGATGAACAGGACCGCCACCCGTGGCTCGCCGCGCTCGGCGAGCGCCATCCGCAGTCGGTCGAGCAGCAGCGTGCGGTTGGGAAGGCCCGTGAGCGGATCGTGCAGGGCCTGGCGGCTCAGTTTTGTCTCGCTCTCCCTCAGCGCGGCCACGGTCCGCTCGAGCTCCTCCAGCAGCTGCTGCTTGTCGGCGAGATCTACCGCGTGCCCGTAGGCGGCGGCGATCGCGCCCGCGATCAGCTGCACGGTCCCGACGTCGTTGGCGGTGAAGGCGCGCGGCTCGGGTGAGTTGATGTTGAGCACGCCCACGACCTCGCCGCGGTGGCGCAGCGGCACGATGATCATCGAGCGCAGCCCCTGTGTGCGACAGGCGATCCTGTCGGCCCTGGAGTCGGTCTCGGAGTCCTCGCAGTAGACCGCCTCACCGCTGCTCACGCAGACCCCCGAGAGGCTCGCGGCACGGGGGGTGCTGATCACGACGCCGCTTTCCCGGCCCGGCCCGGTGCGGTACCTGTAGAGGATCTGCTCGCCCTCGATGATGCCCGCGCTCGCGGCGCTGGCGCCGAGCAGCGTGCGCGCCCGCTCGAGTATTCCCAGGACCACGTCCTGCACGTCGAACTCGGCGCGCTCGACCTCCCGGTGCAGGGCCACGATCGTCGTCATGCGTTCCGCGTTCAGCGCCAGCGTCGTCTCGAGTCTCCCGCGCACGGCGACGATCGCCATGCCGGAGGCGATCAGCGTGCAGGAGAGCGTGATCATCCAGCCCAGCGGCGCGCCCGTCAGCGCCGGGAGCGCCAGATCGAGCCCGGCCAGCAGCGCCACGAGCGTCCAAATCCCGACCGTGATCCGCGCCGGCCGCTGTCCGGCACCCAGGAGCAGTCTCCTCGAAAACATAACCAATCCAAACATCGGATCGGATCCGTTTCCCCTTGAAGGCCTGCAGGAGCCCTCGGCGCCCAGTGAGGCTACGACGAGCGACTCCGCGCCTACCGAGCGCGGCTCGCGTCCTAGCGGCCCCCGAGCGCCGGCTCGCCGCCCGCCAGGCTAGGGTTTGACGAGCAGCGCCGCGGGCGGCGAAGTCGAGCGAGCGAAGCGCTTGGAGCCCTTGTAGGTCGCGACGAGGCTGTAGCTGCCCGCCTTCAGCTTCTTCGCCGAGGGCGTGCACGAGCCTGTGCTCAGCGAAAGCGTGATCTTGCAGATCGTCTTCTGGCCGGCGCTCACCTTCACGCTCCCCGTCGGTTCGCTGCGGTTCGCGGCGAAGGTGCTCACCGTGATGTGCGCGACCTGCTCGCGGCCATAGGTCACTTCGTGCGTGGAAAGCTTCAGGGAGGTGCTCGTTTCGAGTCTGGCAGACGAGTTGCTCTTTGACAGGCCCGTATCGATGCCGGTCCGCGTCTGTCCCGGCGCGAGGGCGACGCTCCCCGCGTAGCGCCGCGATTCATAGCCGGATTCCTGGGTGCCCTGGCAGGCGGGTTCGAACTCGACGATGTAAGAGTCGGCCGGCAGTTCAGGCACCGAGTACGCGCCATCGCCGGCGGTGGTGGCGAACCCGGAGCCCGGCCCGCCGTCGCTGGAGACGATCTCCACGCAGACGCCCCCGATCGGCGCCCCGGTGGCGGCGTCGGTGACCTCGCCCGTGATTTCGCCCGGCTGACGCAGCGCGGCGTCGATGCTCGGCGTGTCGGTGCCGGAGCTCACGGCAACGGGGATGGCGGATTCCTGGGACTCGGCGCCGGCATAGAACTGGGCCGCGTCCGAGGGCTGGCTCGCCCCGTTGCAGGTGGGATCGAACTCGACCTCGTAGGCCCCCGGCGCAAGGCCCTGCACCGTGTAGGTCCCGTCGCCGGCCGTGGTGGCTGCGGCGAACCCACCGTCCGCGTCGCTCGAGGTCGCGGTGACGCACACGCCCTCGAGCGCCGAGCCGGAGGCGGCATCTGTGACTCTCCCGGAGATCTGACCCGCCGGCTGAAGGTGCCCATCGACCGCTTCGGCGGTGGCGCCGGCTGCGACGTTCACGGACTTGGCCTGCCCGACCGCAGCCGCGTCTTCGAAGAACTGCGGCAGCTCGGCGGTGTCTCTGAAGCCGGCGCAACCGGGGTCGAACTCGACGGTGTAGGAGCCGGCCGGCAGGCCGGCCACGGAGTAGGTGCCGTCACCGGCGGTGGTGGTCCACCGAGAGCCGGGCGCCGTGCTCGAGGCGACGTCCACGCAGACCCCTTCCACCGCGGAGCCGTCGCTGGTGACCGTGCCGGAGATCGTTCCCGACGCCGTCAGGGCGGCGTTCGCGTCGGTGGTGAGACCGGCGGACACGGCCACGGGCGTCGCGGTGCTGCCGTGTTCTTCGCCGTAGAGCTGCGTCGCGTAGGCGGAGGAGCCGCCGCACCCGGGGTCGAATTCGAGCTTGTAGCTGCCCGCGGGCAGGCCCGCGATCGAGTAGCCGCCGTTGGCTTCGGTGCTCGCCTGCTCATAGCCGGAGGCGCCGTCGAGCGCGGCGGCGTCGACGCAGATGCCCGACAGCGGCGAGCCGTCCGCCGCTTCGGTGACGGTGCCGGCGATCGTGCCGGGCGCCTGCAGGGCGGCGTCGATGCCGGAGGTGCTCGCTTCGGTGCTGGCGCTCACGAGCGTCGCGGACGCCGGCGAGCTGGCCCCGTTGTAGAACTGACCGGCGTAGCTCGGCGAGTACTGATGGGCGCAGGAGGGGTCGAATTCGACCACATAGGAACCGCTGCTCAGCCCGCTGGAGATGGTGTAGCTGCCTTCGCCGCCGGTGCGGGCGCTGCCGATGCCGGCGCCGGTTCCCGCTGGCGTCGCGGTCACGCACACACCGGTCACGGGTTCGCCGGAGGCGGCGTCGGTGACGGTCCCGGAGATCTTGGCCGATTCGTGCACGGAGGCGTCGATCCCGCCGCTCGTCTGCCCGGCGCTCACGGCGAGCGCGCTCGCCGCGCTCGCCCGTTCTGCCGCCCGGTAGTACTGCGACAGATACGGCGAGGAGCCGCTACGTTCGCAGGACGGATCGAAGTGGACGTCATAGGTGTCGCTGTAGAGGCCGGCGGAGATCGTGTAGCTGCCGTCAGCGAGCGTCACCGCGGTTCCGTGGCCCGGCCCCCCGTCGGTGGAACTCGCCGTCACGCAGACGCCGCCGAGACCTTCGCCGGCGGCGGCGGTGGTGACCCGGCCGGAGATGATCGCGGATCGCTGCAGCGAGGCGTCGATCCCCGTCGTGCTCCCCGCCGCGGCGACGCTGACGGTGCTCGCCGAGCGTTCGCTGCTCGCGCCGTCGTAGAACTGCAGGAGGTAGCTCGTGGCATTCGAGCCGTCGCAGCTCGGATCGAACTCCACCCGGTAGGAGTCGGCGGACAGGTAGGTGTCGAGCGAGTAGTCGCCTTCCGGGCCGGTGACCGCGCGCGAGCCGCCGGCGCCTTCGTCGGTTGAGAACGCGCTCACGCAGACGCCTTCGACGCCTGCGCCGGTGGCGCCGTCGAGGACCTTGCCGGAGATCGTCGCGGATCTGCTCAGCGCGGCATCGATGTCGGCGCTCGTCTGTCCGTTGCGCACCGTCACCCGCAGCGCCTGTCCGCGCGTGCTAACGGCCTGATACCACTGCGGGGCGTAGCGCCCCCCTTCACAAGGGTAGAACTCCACTTCGTAGGAGCCTTCCGGCAGTTCTCCGCCGATCGAGTACTCGCCGTCGGATTCACTCATCGCGTAGCCGAAGCCGCTGAGGTATTCGGTCTGGAACGCGAGCACGCAGACTTCACCGAGCGCTTCGCCGCTCAGCGCGTCGGTGACCGTGCCGGTGATCGACGCGGGGGCTTCTTCGAGGGCCGGTTCGAGCGAGGTGTCGCCGAGGGCACCGAACGCGCTGCTCGCGGGCGTGCCCGCGCGGGCGCGGGCACGGGCGGCCCGCATGCGGGCGAGCGCCGAACGGGTC
>JBOGXX010000287.1:0-6086 GCA_050696475.1 Solirubrobacteraceae bacterium
GGATCAGCGACTGCACGTGGCCCTTGCCATTGCCTTCCGCGTAGGCGAAGACGAAGCGCATCCAAACCCCGGCGGCCGCGAGGCCCATGAGCAGCGCGAGACTCCAGAAGACCCGCAACGGCTCGTACTGGGCGTAGACGCGAAAGATCGAAACCGCGTTGCGCCGTACGTAGGCGCCCATCGACGGGAACAACCGCGACTCGCGCGTCTTCGGATTGGTGCGCACGGGCACGTGGTCGATCGCCACCAGCAGCTTGCCCGCCTGGATGATCGTCTCGAGCGTGTATGTGAACTTCGAGACGACCATCATCTGAATCGCCGCCTCGCGGTTGTAGGCGCGAAAGCCCGAGGTCGTATCGGGGACGGACGTCGAGGAGGCCCGGCGGACGACCCACGAGCCGAGGCGCTGCAACGTCTTCTTCAGCGGCGAGAAGTGCTCGATGCCGCTCACCCCGCGGTCGCCCACGACCATGTCCGCGCGCCCTTCGAGGATCGGGCGCACGAGCCGCGCCACGTCGGGGCCGTAGTACTGATTGTCGGCATCGGTGTTCACGATCACGTCCGCCCCGAGCTTCAGCGCCGTGTCGATGCCGGCCTGGAAGCCCGCCGCCAGCCCCTTGTTGTTGGTGAGGCGCACGAGATGCTCGACGCCGCTGGCGTGCGCCACCTCGACGGTGTCGTCGGTGGAGCCGTCGTCGATCACCAGCCACTCGACGACCTCGAAGCCCTCAACGGCGCGCGGCAGGTCAGCCAGCGTCCGCGGCAGCTGCTCGGCCTCGTTGAAGCATGGGATCTGAATGATGAGCTTCATTGACCTCGATTGCCTAGACTGCCTGCACGCAGTATCCCAAAGCGCACCTCACGGTCTTGGCGCTAAATGTAGAGGCCACCCCAGCCGGCGCCGGTGCGGGGCGGGCCAGTAACCCTATGAACCAAGGCTAGATGGAGAGCGCGACACTCACTCGGCGCGGGCCGGGCTCGAACTGGCTGGCGCGGATGCGTGCGACGCCGCTGGGGAGGTGGGAGGCGCTGGCCCTCGCTGCGCTGTGCGCGGCGGCGCTGATCGGATACTTCGCGTTCCCCACCTATCCGACTTACGACTCGTTCTACGCGCTGCTGTGGGGGCGCGACCTGCTGCACCTGCACCTCCCGGACTTCAGCGTCTACCGCGCCCCCACCGAGCACCCGCTGGCGATCGCCTTCGGAATGATCTGTTCGATCTTCGGCCAAGGAGGCGCTCGGCTGATGGTGCTCGGCTCGATCGCCTCCTTCGTGGTCGCCGTGGCCGGGATGTATCGCCTCGGACGCCTGTGCTTCGGCCCCGTCGTCGGACTCGTCGCGGCGCTGCTGCTGCTGAGCCGCTTCTTCGTCGAGAACCTCGCCGCCCAGGGCTACCTGGATATCTCCTACCTGGCCCTGTTGCTGTGGGCGGTGGCGCTCGAGGTGGAAAGGCCCCGTCGCGGTTGGCCGGTGTTTCTGACGCTCGTTGCCGCCGGCCTGCTGCGTCCCGATGCGTGGGTGCTGAGCGGGGTGTACTGGCTGTGGTGCTCGTGGCGCGCCAGCAACGCGACCCGCGCCCGCCAACTCGCGCTCGCGGCGATCGCGCCGGTCATCTGGATCGCGGTCGACGCGATCGTCACCGGCAATCCGCTCTACTCGCTCACCTCGACCGCCGGCCTCGCGGCAGAACTCGAACGCAGCCAAGGGTTAGGCGACGTCCTCGGCTCCGTGTGGAGCTATGGGGTGCGCATCGACCACCTCCCGGTGCTCGTCGGCGGGCTGGTCGGGATCGGCCTGTCGGTCTGGATGGCGCCACGGCGGGCGCTCGTGCCGCTGGCCACGTTCGTGGTGCTGCTCGGCGTGTACGTCGCCGAGGGCGCCGTCGGGGCCTCGGTCGTGGACCGCTACCTGCTCGGCTCGGCCACCGCGCTGCTCCCCTTCTGCGCCGTCACCGTCGGCGGCTGGGCGATGCTCCAGCGCGGCTCGCGGCTGCGCCGGGCCTGGATCGCCGCGGCTGTGGTGCTCGTCGCATACGGCGCGCTGTCCGCCGCCAGCACGATCAGCCTCTCGAGCCTGCGCACCACGCTCGCCGAGCACGAGGACTTCCACAAGGGACTGGCGACGGCGCTCGCCAGCCCCGCCGTTCGTCGCCAGCTGCACCGCTGCCCGCTGGTGAGCCTGCCGGACAACAAGCTGATCCCCGATGCCCGCTGGATCCTCGGCAGCGGCAACCAGCGGAACATCCTCGCGCGCAGCCAGGCGCGCACCGACGCCGAACACGGGGATCCGCAGCTCGAGCGGCGCATCCACGCGGGCAGCATCGCCGTCTACCCGCTGGGCGACGCGGTCTTCGTCGATGCGATCGTTGACGTCGGCGACCAGCCCAGCGACCAGATTCCGCCGACGGGCTTCAAGCGCCTTTACACGAACAGCTTCTACGCGGTTTATGGCAACTGCTGAGCGACCAGGGCGCCGCGAGTCGAGCTCGCCCGCGCGGGACATCACCCGCCGCTGGGCCTGGTCGGGGCTGGCGGTGGTGCTGCTCGCCGGGCTGGGGCTGCGCCTGTGGGGCGTGCGCCAGGGCCTGCCATATGCGTATAACGCCGACGAGGCCGACCACTTCGTCGCGCACGCGGTCGAAATGTTCGCGCACGGCACGCTCAACCCGGGGTACTTCGCCAATCCACCGGCGTTCACTTACGTCCTGCACGGGCTGTTCGCGCTCTGGTACGGCGGCGCGCGCGGCGCCGTCCACGCCTACGCGCACGATCCCTCGGCGCTCTACACGCTGGCCCGCGTCACGGCGGCCGTGCTCGGCACGATCGCGCTGTGGCTGGCCTACCTCACCGGCGCGCGGCTGTGGGGTCGTGCGGTCGGGCTGCTCGCCGCGGCGATCGAGGCGGTCGCCTTCCTGCCCGTGTTCTACGCTCACCTCGCGCTCAACGATGCACCGACGCTCGCTCCCGCGACGCTCTCGCTACTCGGCAGCGCCGGGATCCTCAGGAAAGGCCGCGTGCGCGACTACCTCGTTGCCGGAATCGGCCTGGGGCTGGCCGCCGCCACCAAGTACACCGCCGGGATCATGCTCGTGCCGCTGCTCGCGGCGGTCGCGATGCGCTGGCTGGACGGGAGTCCAAGAGCCGGCAGGCGCGCGTTCGGCGGCCTCGCGCTGGCCGGGCTGCTCGCGCTCCTCGCCTTCCTGATCGCAAACCCCTACGCGGTCCTCGACTACAGCGGCTTCCACGCCGAACTGGTTCACCAGTCGACGCTCTCCAGCGAATCGCAGGGCAAGCTGGGTGCGCCGAAAGATGGGGGGCTCGTCTACTACCTGTGGTCGTCCACCTGGGGCCTGGGCTGGGCGCCCTCGATTGCCGCGCTCGGCGGTGCGGTCGCAGTGTGGCGCCGTGAGCGCGCCCTCGGCTGGCTGCTGGTGCCCGCCGCGGTCCTGTTCCTGGCCTTCATGGGAACCGAGGGCCGCTACTTCGGGCGCTGGCTGATGCCGATCCTCCCGATCGCGTGCCTGCTCGCCGCGTTCTTCCTCGCTCACATCGTCGGCTGGGCGGGGCGTGAGCAGGGCGGCGGCAAGCGGCGCGGTGCGCTCGCGGCGCTGCTGGTCGCCGGCGTGCTCGTCCAAGGGCTCGTCTACAGCGTCCACTCCGGCATCGTGCTCTCGCGTGCCGACACCCGCAACCTGACGCGCAGCTGGATGGTCGCGCACATACCCGCCGGCGCCAAGATCGTCGCCGAGCCCGTCGAGCCCGAGGAATGGGCGCGCGCAGTTCGCCCCGGCACGGCGACCGCCGCGAACCCGCTGCGCTGGGAGCTCTATCCGGCGCTGTTTCAGCGCATCCGTCCCAACGGGACGATCGCCCCCGCCTACATTCACGAGGTCGGCCTGGAGAACTACGAGACGACGCTGTATCCGGCGTTGATCGACTTCTACAGGCGCGAAGGCTACTGCTGGGTGATCACCGGCTCGACCGAGTCCGGGCGCGCGTTCGCCGACCCGACGGCGGTGGGGCACGCGATCGCCTACTACCGCGAGCTGTCGCGCGAGGGCCGGCTCGTGTTCCGCTCTTCTCCATATTCCAGGGGCGAACGCCCGCTGGCGTTCAACTTCGACTGGAGCTTCGACTACTACCCCCTGGCCTACGAGCGCCCGGGCCCCGTGATGAAGATCTATCGGCTGCGCGGCGGCCGCTGCGGCGCCTAGCCCGGAGAGCGCAGACAGCCGGGTTATCCTCATCTCAGAGATGCCCACATCGACGGAGACCGACGAGCTGTGCCTCGCGCGTGCGATCGAGCTCGCCCGCAACGGCGCCGCCACGGTCAAGCCCAACCCGGTCGTGGGGGCTGTCGTCGCCCGTGACGGTGAGATCCTGGGAACGGGCTGGCACGAGGAGTACGGCGGCGCCCACGCCGAGGTGAACGCGATCGAGGCGTGCGGCATGACCGACCTCGGCGGCGCCACGCTGTACGTGTCGCTCGAGCCCTGCTGTCACGAGGGCAAGACGCCGCCCTGCACCGATGCGATCCTGCAGTCGGGCATCAAACGCGTCGTCGTCGGCTCCGACGACCCCAGCGAGAAGGCCTCCGGGCGCGGCCTGGGAATCCTGCGCGACGAGGGCGTGGAGGTCGTGCTCGCCACCGGCGAGCTCGCCGCGAGCGCGCGGCTGCTCAACCAGGCCTTTCGCAAGCACGCGCGGGTCGGGCGCCCGTGGGTGCTGTTCAAGTCGGCGATGACGCTCGACGGCAAGGTCGCGACGCGCACCGGCGACTCGCAGTGGAACAGCGGCGAGCAGAGCCGCGAGCTGGCTCATCGCTGGCGTGCAGCCGTCGACGCGGTCGTCGTCGGCATCGGGACCGCGCTGGCCGATGATCCCCAGCTGACGGCGCGCCCGGACGGCCTGCCCGCCGAGCCGCTCGCACAGCCGCGCCGGGTC
This sequence comes from Solirubrobacteraceae bacterium, assembly GCA_050696475.1. Taxonomy (GTDB): domain Bacteria; phylum Actinomycetota; class Thermoleophilia; order Solirubrobacterales; family Solirubrobacteraceae; genus Palsa-744. The sequence continues at coordinate 4,944 of JBOGXX010000287.1, forward strand.
GTGTTCGACTCGCTCGCGCGACTTCCGCCCAGCTCCCAGCTGGTCGCCGCCGCCGCGGAGATCCCCCTGACGATCGTCGTCTCGCGCGCGGCCGCCCGAGCCGACGTCGACGCGGTGGAGGCGGCCGGCGCGCAGGTGATCGTCGCGACCGGCGAAAACGAGCCCGCGCGCGTGCGCTCCGCGCTCGACCAGTTGGGCGCGATCGGCGTCGCGTCGGTGCTTTTGGAGGGCGGCCCGCACCTCGCCGGCGCCTTCCTGGACGCCGGCGAGATCGATGAAATCCGGTTGTTCCTCGCGCCGCTGCTGCTGGGCGGCAGTGCCGCCCGCGATCCGCTTGAGGGCGAAGGCGTCGAGCGGATCTCCGAGGCGCTGCATGCCCTGTCCTTCGGTTGCGAGAGCATCGGCGAGGACCTCTTGATCTCGGCGCGACTGCGGGAGTGGTGATCCGAGGTGCGGCCGAGAGGGCAGGGCAGATGTTCACGGGGCTGATCGCTGAGCTCGGGAGTGTCGCGGAGATACGCCGGGATCAGGACGGGGTGACCCTGAGGATCGACAGCAGCCTCGTCGGCGAGCTCCGCGAGGGGGACTCGATCGCTGTCAACGGGGTCTGCCTGACCGCGATCGAGATCGATCGCGACAGCTTCCACGCCCAGGCGATGCACGAGACGCTCGAGCGCTCCTCGCTCGCCGGGCTGGGGCCCGGGGCGCGCGTGAACCTCGAGCTGGCGCTACGTGCGCAGGACCGTCTCGGCGGCCATCTGGTGCAGGGTCACGTGGACGGCACGGGAACGGTTCGCGCGATCCGCCCGGAGGGTTTCTCGCGGGTGCTCGAGATCGATGTCGAGACGCGACTCGCGCGCTACCTCGTCGAGAAGGGCTCGGTGGCGCTCGACGGCGTCAGCCTGACGATCAGCGCTCTGCGCGAGGACGGCTTCGCGGTCTCGCTGATCCCGGAGACGCTCGAGCGCACCAACCTCGGCGCGCTCGGCGAGGGGCAGCGCGTGAACATCGAGGTGGACATCCTTGCCAAGCACCTCGAGCGACTGATCGAATGCCAGGAGGCCCGCACATGAGCAGCTCGCGCACCGCCACCCCCTTCGCCACCGTCGAGCAGGCGATCGAGGAGATCCGCGAGGGCAAGAT
>JBOGXX010000288.1:0-14700 GCA_050696475.1 Solirubrobacteraceae bacterium
GGCTGACCCCGGCGGCGAGAAGTGACCGAAGGTCGGTCGATCCCGACGCCGCCAGGGCGGGCGAGCCGAATTGCGGCGCCCAGTACAAACGTTCGTGATAACGTACGCGATCATGATCACGACCCCGATCGATCCGAGTGCGAGCACCGCCGCGAATGGCGCGGCCGATCCCTCGACCGCCGTCGGTCCGCGGATCAAGGCCCTGCGCGACGCGATGGGGCTCTCGCTGCGCGACCTGGCCGAGCGCTCGGGGGTCAGCGCGCCGATGCTCTCCCAGGTCGAGCGCGGCGAGACCAGTCCCACGCTGACCGTGGCCGCGCGGATCGCCGCGGGCCTCGAGCTGCGGCTCTCCCAGCTCCTGCGCCTCGATGAGACCGGCGCGGTCACGATCGTGCGCGCGAGCCAGCGCCGGCGCGGCGGCAGCCGCAAGCGCGGGCACAGCTTCGAGGTGCTCACCTCCGCCCAGCCCGGCCAGCGCGCCGAGCTCTCCCGACACACGCTCGCGCCGGGCGGCGCCACGGGTGCCGTCGATGACCCGCCGATGCACGAGCCCGGCAGCCGCGAGACGGCGCTCGTGGAGAGCGGATCGCTCGTGCTCGTGTGCGACGGGCGGCGCTTCGCGTTGGAACAGGGCGACTGCGTCACGTTCGACGCCGACTTGGCGCACCACTTCGAGAATCCCGCCCGCGATGACGCCGCCTTCCTGGCGGTCGTCGCCGCGGGGCTGAGGCGCAGCTAGATGAGCGCCGCGCGAACCCCTCCGGGACCCTCGAGGGTCCCGATCAGGACGAGATCCACAACCGACGAGCACGAGGACCGATGACCATGCCCAAGACGCTGTTCGAGAAGATCTGGCAGGCCCACGAGGTGACCGACGGGCTCATCTACATCGACCTGCACCTCGTGCACGAGGTCACCAGCCCGCAGGCCTTCGACGGGCTGCGCCTGGCTGGGCGCACGGTCCGCCGGCCGGACCGCACGCTCGCCACCGCCGATCACAACACGCCCACCGACGGCACGCCCGTGGCCTCGCGCATCAGCGACGAGCTCTCGCGCGTGCAGGTGGAAACGCTCGAGCGCAACTGCGCCGAGTTCGGCGTGCCCGTGTACTCGCTCGGCTCCGACCGCCAGGGCATCGTGCACGTGATCGGCCCCGAGCTCGGGGTCACCCAGCCGGGCATGACGATCGTCTGCGGCGACGCGCACACCTCCACGCACGGCGCCTTCGGCGCGCTGGCCTTCGGGATCGGCACCTCCGTGGTCGAGCACGTGCTCGCCACGCAGTGCATGGTGCAGGCCAAACCGCGCTCGATGCGCATCGGCTACGAGGGCGAGCTCGGCTTCGGCGTCACCGCCAAGGACCTGATTCTCGGAACGCTCGGCCAGCTTGGCGTCGGTGGCCTGACCGGTCACGCAGTCGAGTACGCCGGCCCGGCGATCGAGGCGCTCTCGATGGAGGGCCGCATGACCGTCTGCAACATGACGATCGAGGGTGGCGGGCGCGCTGGCATGATCGCCCCCGACGAGACCACCTTCGCCTGGTTCCGAGACGCCGAGCAGGCGGGCGGGCCCTTTCCCGGTGCACCCCACGGCGCCGAGCTCGACGCGGCGATCGAGCGCTGGCGCCGGCTGGCGAGCGACGCGGGCGCCGAGTTCGACGCCCAGGTCGTGATCGACGCGAGCGCGATCTCGCCGCAGGTGACGTGGGGCACGAACCCGGGCATGGTGCGCGCGGTCACCGAGCGCGTGCCCGCTCCCGAGGAGTTCGACAGCCCAGCCGACCGCGAGGCGACCGAACGCGCGCTGCACTACATGGCGCTCGCGCCGGGAACGCCGATCGAGCAGATCGCCGTGGACCGCGTGTTCATCGGCTCGTGCACCAACTCGCGCATCGGCGATCTGCGCGCCGCCGCCGAGGTCGTCGCCGGCAGGAAGGTCGCAGCGTCCGTCAACGCGATGGTTGTCCCCGGCTCCCAGCAGGTCAAGGCGCAGGCCGAGGCCGAGGGCCTCGATCAGGTGTTCCGCGACGCCGGCTTCGACTGGCGCGTGGCCGGCTGCTCGATGTGCCTGGGCATGAACCCCGACATCCTCGCCCCCGGCGAGCGCTGCGCCTCGACCTCAAACCGCAACTTCGAGGGGCGCCAGGGTCGTGGCGGGCGAACGCACCTGGTCTCGCCGCAGATGGCTGCAGCCGCCGCGATCGAGGGACGCTTCGTCGACATCCGCGAGTGGTCGTGAGCGCGCACACGATTCCCGGCGCGCACTGGCAGCAGGAGGAGCTCGCTGCGAGCTTCGCCGAGCGCCGGCGAATCCTGATCCCGCTGCTCGAGCTGCAGGAGGAGGTTTTCAGGCGCCTGTTTGCCAGGAGCGCTCGCTCGGTCGGACGCTTCCTGGACATCGGCGCCGGCGCCGGCGCGATCAGCGAGCTGATGCTCGACGCGCATCCGGAGGCGCTCGGCGTGCTCGTCGACTTCTCCGAGCCGATGCTCGCGCGCGCCGGCGTCAACCTCGCGCGCCACCCCGGGCGCTCGCAGATTCTCACCGGCGATCTCAACGGGCCATCGTGGCGCGCCACGCTGCCGCGCGGGCGCTATGACGCGATCGTCTCGGGCTTTGCGATCCACCACCTCGCGCCGGAGCGCAAGCCCGCCCTGTTCGCTGAGATCTTTGAGCTGCTGGAACCGGGGTGCATGTTCGTGAACATGGACTACGTCGCGATCGACGGCCCCCTGCGCGGGCTCTTCGATGAGGAGATGCACGCCAATGCGATTCGCGCCGAGCGCGAGAGCGGCGGTGCCGCGCACGAGCACGAGGTCGATCTCGAGGACGACGACGACCGGCCCGACAGCCTCGAGGATCAGCTGCGCTGGTTGCAAGAGGCGGGCTTCGAGCAGGTCGAGGTGCACTTCAAATGGGCCGAAGCCGCCATCTTCGGCGGCGCGCGAGGTACCCGATGAGCGCCGTAGGCGCCCCTTCAAGAGCGGTCGAGGCGCCAGAGAAAGCGAGGGCGCAGCCCGAGCGTCACGGACGACACGGAGGTCGGACGTCCAAGTCAAGCGCGAGCCGGGACGGCTCGCGTAGGAACCCAGGAGGAAGCCCGTGGAACCGATAGAGACCATTTCAGGCAACGTCAGCCACCTCGACCGCGCCGATGTGGACACCGACCAGATCATGCCCAAGCAGTTCCTCAAGCGCGTCCAGCGCACCGGCTTCGGCGAGTTCCTGTTCTACGACTGGGCCAAAGAGCCCGGCTGGCACCTGCCGCCCAACCCGATACTCGTCGCCGGCGAGAACTTCGGCTGCGGCTCATCGCGCGAGCACGCCCCCTGGGGGCTTCAGGACTACGGCTTCCAGGCGATCGTCGCGCCGTCCTTTGCGGACATCTTCTACTCCAACTGCACGAAGATCGGGCTGCTGCCGGTCGTCCTCTCCGACGCGGACTGCCAAGCGCTCGCGCGCGCCGGCCACGGCGAGGTGGACCTGCGCGAGCAGGAGGTTCGCTTCGGCGGGCGCCAGGTGCCATTCGAGATCGACAGCGAGATCCGCCATCGTCTGCTCGGCGGGCTCGACGACATCGCGCTGACCCTCCAGCAGGACGACGCGATCGCGAGCTACGAGCACGAGCGGGAGCGTAGCGGCCCCGTGACGACGGCGCTGTGAGTCGCTGCGCGGAGCCGTCCTGCTAGCGTCGCCCGCCGTGGCACACCACATCGTCACCCTTCCCGGCGACGGGATCGGCCCGGAGATCATGCAGCCGACACTCGAGCTGCTCGCGGCGCTCGGCGACTTCGAGTTCGAGGAGCACCTGTTCGGAGGCGCCTCGATCGACACGCACGGCGCGGCGCTCACAGACGACGTGCTCGACGCCTGCCGGCACGCCGACGCGATCCTGCTCGCAGCGGTCGGCGGGCCGCAGTGGGACAGCACCGACCCGAGCAGTCCGCGCCCCGAGCAGGGGCTCCTGGGGCTGCGCAAGGGGCTCGGCCTGTACGCCAACCTGCGTCCGGTGAAGCCGATTCCGGCGCTCTATGACGCATCGCCGTTGCGCCGCGAGCGGATCGAGGGCACGGACCTGCTGGTCGTGCGCGAGCTGACCGGTGGCATCTACTTCGGCGAGAAGACGCGCACCGCCACCAGCGCATCGGACGTGTGCGCGTACAGCGCCGAGGAGATCGAGCGAATCGCGCGCACGGCCTTCGGCGCGGCGCGAGCGAAGGTCACGAGCGTGGACAAGGCGAACGTGCTCGAGACCTCGAGACTTTGGCGGGAGGTGGTCGGCGAGCTGCATTCACGGGAGTTCCCGCACATCCAGCTCGAGCACGTGCTCGTCGACAACGCCGCCATGCGGCTCCTCGCGGCGCCGAGGCATTTCGACACGATCCTCACGGAGAACATGTTCGGAGACATCCTCTCCGACGAGGCCGCCATGCTCACCGGCTCGATCGGCATGCTCCCGAGCGCCTCGCTCGGGGCGGGCGGCCCGGGCCTGTTCGAGCCGGTTCATGGCTCGGCACCGGACATCGCCGGGCAGGGCGTGGCAAATCCGCTGGCGATGTTCCTCTCGGCGGCGATGATGCTCCGCCACGGCCTCGGCTTGGCAAGCGAGGCGGCCGCTGTAGAATCGGGGGTCCAAGGGGCACTGGCTGGGGGTCTGCGCACGCCCGACCTGGGCGGCACGGCGAGCACCGTCGAGGCCGCCAGGGCAGTGCTCGAGAACGTCGAATAGGAGCGCTGTGAACGTGGAGCCGACCGACCTCATCTGGATGAACGGAGATTTCATCGCCTGGGCGGACGCAAAGGTCCACGTCTTGACGCACGGCCTGCACTACGGCACCGGGGTCTTCGAGGGGGTGCGCTGCTACGACACGGTGCTCGGCCCCGCGGTCTTCCGCAACACCGACCACGTCGAGCGCCTGCGCCGCTCCGCAGACCTGTTCTACATGGAGCTGCCGTTCTCCACCGAGGAGCTGCGCCAGGCGACGCTCGAGCTCGTGGCACGCAACGGCCTGCGCTCCTGCTACATCCGTCCGATCGTCTACCGCGGCTACGGCACGATGGGGCTGAACCCGCTGGAGGCGCCGGTCGACGTCACGATCGCTTGCTGGGAGTGGGCGAGCTACCTGGGCGATGACGGCAAGCGCAACGGCGTGCGCGCGATGACATCCTCGTGGCGGCGGATCAGCCCAGACTCGCTGATCCCGCACGCAAAGGCCAGCGGCCAGTACCTCAACAGCGTGCTCGCGAAGGTCGAGTCGGTGAAGGCCGGATACGAAGAGGCGATCCTGCTCGACGACCACGGCCACGTATGCGAGGGCACCGGCGAGAACGTCTACGTCGTCCGCGACGGCGAGATCGCCACGCCGGGGCAGCACAACTCCATCCTCGACGGCATCACCCGCCGCTCGATTATCCAGATCGCGCAGGACCTCGGCTACAGGGTGCTCGAGCGCAACGTCGCGCGCGCGGAGATGTACCTCGCGGACGAGCTGTTCCTGTCGGGCACCGCCGCCGAGATCGTGCCCGTGCGCGAGGTGGACAACCACGAGGTCGGCACCGGCGAGCCGGGTGAGATCACGCGCGTGCTGCAGGCGGCCTTCGACGACGCCATCCACGGGCGATCGGAGCGCTACCGCGAGTGGCTGGAGGTCGTCGACGCCGTCGACCTGCAGACCCCCGCCGGGAAGGCACCGGCCGCGGACGCTCAGCAGCTCGCGGCGACGGAGCGAATTACCGGGGCGACCGGCTAGGGGCGGTGCGCCGCGGCCGGTCGCAACTCGACCCGCCCCGTTGCCCTCCACGCCGAAAGGACCTCCCCAATGACCGCCACATCGACCCGCATCGAGCTCTACGACGCCACGCTGCGCGACGGCATGGGCGGAGGCGGCATGACGCTCACCGCGCAGGAGAAGCTGCGCGTGGCGCATGCGCTGGACGAGCTCGGCGTGCACATGATCGAGGCCGGCTTCCCCTCCTCGAACCCCAAGGAGCTCGAGCTGTTCTCGCTACTCGCGCGCGAGACGCTTCAGAACGCCGAGCTCGTCGCGTTCGGAATGACCCGCCGCCGCGACGCGGCGGCGCAGGACGACGAGGGCCTGCGCTTGCTCGCCGAGTGCTTCGCGCCCGTGTGCACGATCGTCGGTAAGGCCTCGGTGCTCCACGTGGAGAAGGTCGTGCGCGCCTCGCGCGAGGAGAACCTGGCGATGATCGCCGACTCGGTCGCATTCCTCGTGGGCGCGGGCAAGCGCGTGCTGCTCGACGCCGAGCATTTCTTCGACGGCTTCGCGCTCGACCCCGCCTATGCCCTGGACTGCCTGCGCGCGGCCGCGGATGCGGGCGCCGAGCGACTCGTGCTGTGCGACACCAACGGCGGGTCGCTTCCTGCTCAGCTGCGGACGGCGTTTGCGGTGGTGGGCGAAGCGCTGCCCGGGACGGCGCTGGGGATCCACACCCACGACGACTCCGGCTGCGCGGTGGCCAACACCCTCACGGCTGTTGAATCTGGCGCCACACAGGTCCAGGGGACGGTCAACGGGATCGGCGAGCGGACCGGGAACGCCAACCTGATCACGGTCATCGCCGACCTGCAGCTGAAGATGGGCGTGCAACTGCTCGCGCCCGAGCGACTCGCGCGGCTGACCGCGACGGCGCACTTCCTGGACGAGCTGCTGAACCGCACCCCCAACCCCGCGCAGCCCTACGTGGGCAAGCACGCGTTCGCGCACAAGGCCGGGCTGCACGCCGCCGGCGTGCGCGCCGAGCCGCAGAGCTTCGAGCACGTCGACCCGGCGATCGTCGGCAACGACCGCGACGTGCTCATCTCCGAGCTCTCCGGCCGCGGCAGCGTCGTTGAGAAGGCACGGCATGCGGGGATCGCCGCCGACGACGCGCTGGCGCAGCGCGTCATCGAGCGGGTCAAGGCGCTCGAGCACGAGGGCTTTCAGTTCGAGGCGGCCGACGGTTCCTTCGAGCTGCTGCTGCGCAAGGAGGCCGGCGAGTACGAGCCCCTCTTCCGTTTGGAGTCCTGGCGGGTGATCGTCGAGAAGCGCGCGGACGGGCGTGCCACCACCGAGGCCACCGTGCGGATCTGGCTGGGCGGCGAGCGCTACGTGCGCACCGCCGAGGGCAACGGGCCGGTGAACGCGCTCGACCGTGCGCTGCGCGACGTGATCGGAGAGATCCACCCGCACCTGAAGGACATCGATCTGGTCAACTACAAGGTCCGGATCCTCGACGAGACCAAGGGCACCGGCGCGGTGACGCGCGTGCTGATCGACGCCTCCGACGGGCACCGCGTGTGGGGGTCGATCGGCGTCGCCGAGAACCTGATCGCCGCGTCCTGGGACGCCCTGGTGGACTCGCTGGAGTACGGCATGCAGGGCGAGCGCCGCGCTGCCGCCGAGGCTGCGCTCGGATCGGGCGGAAGGGCTTAGTGGCGAGCCGGCCGATCGCGCGCGCCGGCGCGCTGGATGAGATTCCGCTGGCCCGACCTGTGCTGGGCGCGGAGGAGGAGCAGGCGGTGCTCGACGTGCTCCGCTCCGGCCAGCTCTCGCTGGGGCCGCGGCTGGCGGCGTTCGAGCACGCGTTCGCCGAGCGAGTCGGCGCGCCGCTCGCCTCTGCCGTCAGCAGCGGCACCGCCGGCCTGCACCTGGCGCTGAGGGCGGTGGGCGTGGGTGAGGGCGATGAGGTCATCACCACTCCCTACTCGTTCGTGGCCTCGGCCAACGCCGTGCTCTACCAACGCGCCCGGCCGGTGTTCGCGGACATCGACCCGATCACCCTCAACCTGGATCCCGACGCCGCGGCGGCGGCCGTCAACGAGCGCACCCGCGCGCTGCTGCCGGTGCACATCTTCGGCTACCCCGCCGCGATGCCCGCATTCGAGCTGGTCGCGCAGCGCCACGGTCTCGCGATCGTCGAGGATGCCTGCGAGGCGCTCGGCGCGGTGCACGCGGACGGCCCGGCGGTCGGCGCGCGCGGCCACCCCGCGGCCTTCGGCTTCTACGCCAACAAGCAGCTGACCACCGGCGAGGGCGGCATGATCACGCTGGCCGACCCGGCGCTGAAGGAGCGGATCGACTCCGAGCGCAACCAGGGACGCGCGCCGGACATGGGCTGGCTCGACCACGATCGGCTGGGATTCAACTATCGCCTGTCGGACATCGCCTGCGCGCTCGGGATCGCGCAGCTCGGGCGCTTGGAGCAGATGCTAGCCGAGCGTGCTCGCGCGGCTGGCATCTACCGCGAGGCGCTCGCGACGATCGACGCGCTGGAGCTGCCGTGTCCGGACTCCGGCGGTGACCGGCGCGGCTGGTTCGTGTTTGTCGTGCAGGTGCCGCGCGGGGTGGACCGCGACGCCGTCGTCCGTGCGCTCGCCGGCGTCGGCATCCAGAGCAAGCCCTACCTGCCGGCGATCCACCTGATGAGCTTCTACCGCGAGCGCTTCGGCCACCGCGAGGGCCAGTTCCCCGTGTGCGAGGACCTCGCCGCGCGGTCGCTGGCGCTGCCGTTCTTTCCGGGGATCGCCGAGGGGCAGATCGCGCGCGTGGCGCAGGAGCTGGCCACGGTGCTGGCGGCCGGGCCGGCCGCCGTAGACTGAGCGGCCGTGTCGCGCTTTCACGAGCCCCAGGACCCGGTCTTCCAGCAGCTGAACACGTCGATCGAGTTCGACCGGCGACTGTGGCCGCAGGACATCGAGCAGTCGCGCGCGCATGCGCGGATGCTCGCCGCGCGGGGCATCCTCTCCGCTGAAGATCGCGACGCGCTCCTGGCGGGCCTCGATCAGGTGGCCCGCGAGCTCGAGCCGGGCGGCGGGTTCCGCGCCGAGCCCGACGACGAAGACATCCACATGGCGATCGAGCGGCGCCTGACCGAGATCGTGGGGCCGGTTGGCGGACGGCTGCACACGGCACGCTCGCGCAACGACCAGGTGGTCACCGACCTGGCGATGTACACGCGCGAGCGCAGCGCCGAGGCCATCAGCGCGATCGCCGCGCTGATGGCGACGCTGCTTGAGCGCGCCGAGGAGCACATCGACTGGCCGATGCCCGGCTACACCCATCTGCAGCGCGCCCAGCCGGTTTACCTGAGCCATCACCTGCTGGCCTACTTCTGGATGCTGCAGCGCGACCGCGAGCGATTTTCCTTCGCCGAGGCCCAGACCGCCTCGCTGCCGCTCGGCGCGGGCGCGCTGGCGGGCGTCAACTTCGACACCGACCGCGGCATGCTTGCACAGGAGCTCGGCTTCTCGAGCGTTGCGCCGAACTCGATCGATGCCGTCTCCGGGCGCGACTTCGTGCTCGATTACCTGGGCGCGGCGGCCGCGTGCTCGACGCACCTCTCGCGCCTGGGCGCGGAGCTGGTGCTGTGGTGCAGCGCCGAGTTCGGCTTCTGCGAGCTGGCGGACTCCTGGAGCGCTACGTCTTCGATCATGCCGCAGAAGAAGAACCCCGACGCCGCGGAGCTGTTGCGCGCGAAGGCGCCCCGCGTGGTCGGCCACCTGGCTGCATTTCACGGCGTCATGCACGGGCTGCCGCTGACCTACAACAAGGATCTGCAGGAGGACAAGGAGCACCTGTTCGACGCCGTCGACACGCTGCAGATGACGCTGGCGGCAGCTCGCGGGATGATCGCCGGCGTCAGCTTCGACCGCGCGCGCATGCGTGAGGCTGCCGCCGACGAGCTGATCGCAGCCACGGACATAGCCGATTTGCTCGTGCGTCTGGGCATGCCCTTCCGTGAGGCGCACGGCGTGGTCGCCGGCCTCGTGCGAAGCGCGCTCGAGGCGGGCACGCAGCTGTCGCGCCTGAGCGCGCGCGAGCTGGCCGCGCACAGCGACACGCTCGCTGCCCACAAGGACGAGTTCGAGCGTACGCTCGCCCAGAGCTCGTGGCTGGAGTCGAAGGTCTCCGAGGGCGGCACCTCGCTGGCGCGCGTGCGCCAGCAGCTCGCGCTCGCGCGGAGCACGCTCGATGCGAGCTCTTCCGCCTGACTTCTACGACCGCCCGGTGCTCCAGGTGGCCCGCGAGCTGATCGGCTGCACGGTCGAGCACGAAGGCGCATCGGGCGTGATCGTGGAGACGGAGGCCTATCACGAGAGCGAGCCCGCGTGTCATGCGTTCGTCGGCCTGACGCCACGAACGCGGACGCTGTTCGGAGCGCCCGGGAAGGCGTATGTGTACCGCTCCTACGGCGTGCACGCGCTGCTTAACGCCGTCTGTGAGCCGGAGGGCGTGGGGGCGGCGGTGCTGATCAGGGCGCTCGACCCGCTCGCCGGCATCGAGCTGATGCGGGCGCGACGCCGGGCGCCGGGCGACGGGCGTCGGGCGCTCGGCGAGCACGAGCTGTGCTCCGGCCCGGGGAAGCTGAGCGAGGCGCTCGGGATCTCGCTCGGGGAGAACGGCACGAGCCTCTCGAGCGGGCCCGTGCGCGTCGGGCCGCCGGGCGCCGGCTGGGAAGAGCCAGTCGTCGTGGATGGGCCGCGGGTCGGCATCACCCGCGCGGTCGAGCTGCGCTGGCGCTTCTGCGTCGCCGAGAACCGCAACGTCTCGCGCCCGCGCCCGGCCGCCGCTCGGTGCTCGCCTACGGGCTCGCGCTGACGCCGCCAGTCTGAGAGGGCGTCGGCGCGGGAGTGGCGGGGGCCGGCGGCGTGGCGGGTGTCGACGGTGCCGACGGCGTGCCGTGGGCTTCGCCGGCGGGTTCCGCGGCGGGGCTTTCGGGCTTCGCCGTAGCCGCCCCTTCACCCGCTCCGTTGCCCTGCGCGCCCGGTGTCGTCGCTTTGCTGTTCGTCTTCTCGGGGGTCGACGGACTGCTGGCGGGTGAGGTGGAGGTCACCGCTGCGGCGCTGACTTCCGAGGGCCCCGTGGCGGTGGTGCCGGCGCGCTCGCGGCCGGCCGCCTCTTGGGCTGCCTGTTCGGAGCGTTCCCTTTCGATCTGCAGCGCGGAGATCATGAATTCGTGCCAGATCAGCGCGGGGAAGGTGCCACCGAGGACCGGCGTGCCGTCGAAGTCGGTGCTCATCGGGATCAGCTTGTTGGGGAAGCCGACCCACACGGCGACCGTGTACTTGGAGTCCCAGCCGACGAACCAGGCGTCGCCGTAGTTGGACGTCGTGCCGGTCTTGCCCGCTGCAAACTGGCCGATTGCGGCCGCTTTGCCGGTGCCGTACTCGAGTACGGTCTCCATCATCGAGGTCTCCGTGGCGGCGATGCTCGCGGGCAGCACGTGCCTGGTGCGGACGTGGTCCACTTCACGGCGCGAGCCGTTCGGCAAGGGCTGGCTGCCGGCTGCCACTTCCTGGATCCCCACCGGTGCTTCGCCTTCCGCCAGCGTGCCCGTCACCCGCTGGCCGCCGTGGGCGATCGTCTCGTACGCGTGCGCCATGTCCAGCGGCGTGACACCGATCGTGAGCCCCCCGATGGTCATCGCCGGGTTCGTCGACAACGGCGTGGTGATGCCCATTTCGTGCGCCAGTTTGGCGATCCGCCTGGTACCGACCTTCAAGCCCACTTCGGCGAAGATCGAGTTGTCCGAATAGGCGAGCGCGCCGGTCAGCGTGTTCTCGCCCGTATAGGCTCCTTCGTCGTTGTGCACGACGAACCTTTCCACACCCCCCGGCCCGCGCACGTAGAAGATCTTTTCCTTGGACGGCCACACCGATTCGGGTGAGATGCCGTCCTCGAGCGCGGCGGCGAGATCGAACGCCTTGAACGATGATCCCGGCTGGCGCTCGCCCTCGGTGGCGAGGTTGAACGGGCTTTCTTCGTAGTTGCGCCCGCCCACCATCGCGCGCACCTCACCGGTCGAGTTTTCGATCGCCACGAGCGACGCGGAGGGCCCTTCCGGGTCGGCCAGGTAGTCGCTCACCGCGCTTTCCGCCGCTCGCTGCAGTTCCAGGTTGAGCGTCGTCTTGACCTTCAGACCGCCGTCGAATGCACGGGTCGCTCCGTAGCGTTCGATCACCTGCTGCTGCACCCAGCTCGCGAAGTAGCCCGCGTCTACGCCCGAAGCCGTCTGCTCCTGCGGCGCCTGGATCTCTGCCGCGGGCGGCAGCGGCTGCTTGATGCTCTCCCTGTAGAGCGCCCTGCTGAGATAGCCCTGGTCGAGCATCTGTTCGAGCACCAGGTCGCGACGTTCCTTGGTCGCCTGTGGATGCGTCGCCGGGTCATACCCGGTGGGCGACTGGATCACGCCTGCGAGCAGCGCGGCCTCCCACGGCTTGAGGTGCTCCACACACAGTTCGCGCGCCGGCGGAGCGCCACATCCCGCGTGGTCGGCCAGCCGTCCGAAGTACGTCTGCGCGGCCGCCTCGATGCCGTAGGCGCCGCTGCCGAAGTAGATCGTGTTCAAATAGGCGGTGATGATTTCTTCCTTGGACCACTTGTGCGCCAACTGGTAGGCGAGCGCCGCCTCGCGCAGCTTCTCGAAGATCGTGCGCTGCGACTGGGCCTGCAGCGCGTTCTTGATGAACTGCTCCTCGATCGTCGAGGCGCCCTGGATGCCGCCTTTGTGCAGGACGTCGTCGACGAAAGCCCGGGCGATGCCGCGGAGGTCGATGCCGTCATCGTTGCGAAAGCGCTTGTCCTCGATCGAGATCACCGCGTCCTTGACGAGCGTCGGGATCTGGTAGGGCTTGACGAGGACGCGATTCTGCTGGCTGAGCACCCCGATCGGGTGGCCGAGGTCGTCGGTCAGGATCGAGCTCTGCTCGTGCTTGTAGAGCGAGAACTCCCTCAGCGACGGCAGGTCGGACGCCACCGACACGAACATCCCGAAGACGAACGAGACGGCGCCCAGCACGAGCACCGCGACCAGGATCGCCGTGAATCGCAGCCGCTTCAGGCGGCGCCTGGTGGTGAACCCTATGTCGGGGCGATCGTCATCGCTCATCAGCGGCGCGGAGCCGGGCTCCGAGGTATCTGAGGGACCCGGTCTCGGTGGCGCGAGGCACTGAGCGCTACCCGCGGTGGGACCCTCCAGGGGGCGAGAGTCTAGCATTGGCAGTGATGTCAGATGTCCTCGACGCGGCTGCCGACGACGCCGCGCGGCTCGCCGCCAATGCCGTCGACAGTCTCCCGCGGGGGGCGCTGGCGGAGCGGCTGCGAACTGCTCGCGCGCAGTCGCGCCCGTTGCGCGTGAAGCTCGGCATCGACCCGACCGCGCCGGACATCCACCTGGGCCACGCGGTCGTGCTGGGCAAGCTGCGGGAGTTCCAGGACGCCGGCCACACGGTGGTGCTGATCGTGGGCGACTACACGGCGCGCGTGGGCGACCCGTCGGGGCGCTCGACGCTGCGCCCGATGCTCTCCGCCGAGGAGATCGACGCCAACGCGGCGAGTTTCAGGGCGCAGGCGCTGAAGATCCTCGACGCCGACCCGGAGCGCCTGGAGATCAGGCGCAACAGCGAATGGCTGGAGATGCCGATGTCCGACCTGCTGACGCTGGTGGGGACCACGACCGCGGCGCAACTGCTCGAGCGAGACGACTTCGCCAAACGGTGGAGCGCCAACGAGCCGATCTCGATGCTCGAGCTCATGTATCCGCTGCTGCAGGGATATGACTCGGTGGCGATCGACGCCGACGTGGAGATCGGCGGAACCGACCAGAAGTTCAACCTGCTGCTCGGCCGCGACATCCAGCGCGCCTACGGCAAGCCTCAGCAGGCGATCCTGACGATGCCGATCCTGGTCGGCGTGGACGGACGCCAGAAGATGTCCAAGTCCCTGGGCAACCAGATCGGGGTGAGCGAACCGCCACAGGAGATGTATGGCAGGGCGATGAGCATCCCCGACGGAGCGCTCGGCGAGTACCACCGGCTGCTGAGCGACGCGAGCGCTCCGAACGCCGACGCACCCGGCGTCGGCGAGGCGCGCGATCTCTCACCGCGCGACGCAAAGCGCGCGCTGGCCCGGGGCCTGGTCGCATGGCTGCATTCCAAGGCGGACGCCGCGGCGGCGGAGAGCCACTTCGACCGCGTCTTCGTCCAGCGCGGCATACCGGAGGACGTCCAGGAGGCGAGCTTCGAGTGCTCAGACGGCCTGCTGCATCTGCCGGGCCTGATCGCGCACGAGTTCGAGCTCTCGCGCTCGCAGGCGCGACGGATGATCGACCAGGGCGCCGTCACGCTCGGCGACCAGTCGATCGCGCCGGGCCGCCACGACGTGCCCTGCGAGCAGGCGGACGGGCTGATCCTCAAGGTCGGCAGGCGCCGTTTCCGGCGCCTGCGCGCCCGCTAGCGCCCACCGCCTGTGGCGCGCTATACTCCCCGGTCGGCCCGCGGGCGCCCTTGGGCGCTGGGTCGGATCGGTCTCCTCCAGAAGGAAGCCCTTTCGGTGAGGCTCGGCGGTCTTTGAAAACTCAACAGCATGCGCATCTACGATCCGACTCGGATCGTGGTGTGCGTCCAGGTTCGACCCGCCAGCGGGCGCGCCGTCGATCGCAAGATCGACGAACGCCTCCGAGTGGCGGTCAAAGAGTCAAGTAGACGAAGTACCCCGTCATGGTGCGGGACCACGGTGTATGGGTTCCGCGTGCCGTAGCCGGTCGTGCGCTCGCGTGCGACAGGCGAAGGCAAACCGATGACAGCTTTTCGTGAAGTTCTTCACGGAGAGTTTGATCCTGGCTCAGGACGAACGCTGGCGGCGTGCTTAACACATGCAAGTGGAGCGACGAACCAGGGCTTGCCCTGGGGCAGAGCCGCGAACG
>JBOGXX010000289.1:0-4490 GCA_050696475.1 Solirubrobacteraceae bacterium
CATCGGCCCCGTCCATGGCATCCGCCGGCCTGCATCGGTGACGCCCTCGACCTCCTTGGTGCCATACCCGCGCAGCAGCGACCCGGTGCCGAAGAACGCGAGGCCCTTGGCGGAGGCGTGCGTGATCACGTGCAGCAGCGCGCCGGCGATCGCCAGCGGGGCGCCGAAGCCGATGCCGAGCGCAATGATGCCCATGTGCTCGATCGAGGAGTAGGCGAGCAGACGCTTGTAGTTGCCCTGGCGCAGCACGAAGAAGCTCGCGGCAACCAGGGAGATCACGCCGAACACGATCAACGCGTGCTCGGCGAACGCGCGGTCGCCGTTGGCCACTGCGACTTGGAAGAAGCGCAGGATCGCGTAGAACGCGGCAGCCAGCAGCGACCCCGACAGCAGCGCCGACACAGGCGCCGGGGCCTCTGAGTGCGCATCGGGCAGCCACGTGTGAACCGGCACGAACCCGACCTTCGTGCCGAACCCGACCAGCGAGAGCACGAACGCGAGGCGCACGGCGTCGGGTGAGAGGCCGTGCGCGTGGGTGATGAACCGCTGGAAGCGCGGGATGTAGGCGGCGCCGAGGACGTGCGTGCCGGTGGCGTACATGAGGATGATCGCCAGCAGCGCGATCCCCAGACCGCTGGAGGCGATCAGCACGTACTTCCAGGATGCCTCCAGAGCGGCGTCGGTGCGGTCGACCGCGACCAGCAGCGCCGAGACGATGGTCGTCAGCTCGACCGCCACCCACAACGTCCCGAAATCCGCCGCCAACGGCACGAGCAGCATGCTCCAGCCGAACAGGTTCAGCAGCGCGAAGTACCGCTTGGCGAAGCTGGGAAATCCCGAGCGCGTCGCCTCGACACCGAGGTAGCCGATCGAGAATACGCCGGCCATCCCATACACCAGGCCCGTCGCCAGCAGAAACACGGCGCCGAGCGAGTCCACGCGCAGCCACCCGTGTGCGGCTTCGATCACGCGGCCGTGGTCGACCGCGATCGCGATCGTGATCGCCAGGCCGAGTGAGACGAGACCGGCGACGAGTGTCGCGGCGCGCGCCAGGCGCCACCCGTCGACGAGCGTGAGGAGCACCGCCGCGAGTGGCACGCCGGCGATCGCGTAGAGCGCCCAGCTCATCCGGTGAGCCTGTTCAGGACGTCGGTGCGCACGGCGGTCCGCTCGACGGCGAGATATTGGACCAGGACGACGAACACGAGCACCCCGATCAGCACGTCGAACAGCAACAGCAGCGCAAGGATGATCGGCAGGCCCGGCGCGATCACGAGGCTCGCGACCGACACGGCGTTCTCAAGGACGAGAAAGCCGAGCAGCTGGGACGGCGCATACGGGCGCAGCACCATCAGCAGGAACGCGGTCAGCACCCCGCCGACAGCGATCGGCAGGGCGGACAGCGGCAGTGCGGCCTCCGCGCCGATGTGGATCGGCCGCAGCGCGATGAACGCGAACGAGCACAGCGCGATCGCGATCAGGATCGCGCTCGGCGCGCCGATCACCGACGGCACCCTGTGTTCGGCGTCCAGACGCCGAAGCACGAAGCGAATGCCGAGCGGGAACAGCAGCGCCTTCAAGGCGATCGTGACCGCCCCGAGCGCGTACAGCGAGCTGCCGCCGTGCCCGGACGCGGCGGTCGTGACCGCGAGCGCGGCGACGACGAGCGACCCGAGCGAGTACAGCCGCAGCTGCTCCCACACGTCCTGGGAGCGCAGCATCCCGAACTCCAGCAACAGCACGCCGACAGCGGTGACCGTCGCGGCCGCGCCGAACACGCTCAGGTGCAGATCGCCGAAGGAGGGCTCGAACAGGAAGATCACCACGGCGAGCACCGCGAACATGAAGCTCGCGACGGTGAACTCGGGGATCTTGTAGAGGCGCAGCTTGGCGAAGCTCGACTCGATCACGACCACCGCAGCGCCGACGGCGAGCGCCTTGCAGAGCAACAGGCCGATCGCGATCAGCACCGACCCGAGGTTGCCGGTCTCCGCCATGCCCCACGGCACGACGAGCACGTTCATGAAGATCGTGAACAGCACCAGCTGCTTGACGCTGGACCCCCAGCGCAAGAAGGCAAGCCCGGGCCCCGAGTGCTCTGCCACCCTGCCCTCCTCGATCTGCCCGAACTCCAGCGTGCTGCCGTGATTCTCGACAGGGATACGTCCTGTCTCGTTCAACACGAGCATGAAGAACGCGGCAAGCATCAGCAGGTGGCTGGGTCTGACGACCTGCACCGTGGCCGAGCGGATCGTCGCGCCGAACGCATACGGCAGATCGGTGTGCGTCGTCAAAGCGAGCACGAACGTGACGAAGATGACTGTCGGCTCGTTGAACGCGCCAAACGAGCGCAGGCGGCTGGAGCCCAGCTGTGCGTAGGGGCTGCCGCTATCGACTGCGGCGACCGAGATGGAGAAGCTCGCGAGCGCGAGGATCAACCCGACGGCGAAGAAGTCCCCCATGTAGCCGAGCGGCAACCCGAACGTGGTCAGCACCGGGATCAACAGCGGGATCGTCGCGTAGGCGGCGAAGCTGACATACGGCGCCGCACGGAACACGGGACCGGCCGGTGCGGGCAGCACCGTCTCCTTCTGCAGCAGCTTGAAGATGTCGTAGTAGGGCTGCAGGATCCGCGGCCCCTTGCGCTGCTGGATGATCGCCTCGACCCTGGCGATGATCCCGCTGATCAGCGGCGCGAGCACGAGCGTGCTCACGACCTGCAGGATCTGAATCGCCCAGTCGGGAAGGGTCGGCACTGCTGTCGCTAGCTCCTCTCGCGTTCAGGTGGTCTTTTCGCGAAAGGAGCCATCAGCCCTTTGTCGGCGCTGGGCAGTTCGAGCCGGCTAGGCACACGCCATGCCGGATCGCCAGGACTCCATCTGGCGCGCACAGCATATCGCACGCTCGCACCGGCGATCGAGTTCGTCGACGTCCACGAGGCGTTTGGGAACAACCGTGTCTAGCGGCTGAGGGGTACGCCGCTGCCCGACGCGAATGGCGGCGCTCGGGGACGCCGCCGACGCTGCCTACCGGCAACTCGAAGCGAGCGCGGACATGCTCGAGTGTCAGATCGAATGCAGTGAGGCACACAAATGTGAAGCCGCGGCGGCGTTGCGCAGGCGCCAAGCTCACGAGGCGTATCCGGCTGCCGGAGCGCCGCGCTCCGCGAGCGAGTAGAGACGAGATTGCTGCCGGCGAGCCTTCGTGCAAAGGTCTGACTGGACGACGCAGACCGCGTGGTAATGTTGACGTTGAGCGATGAGGCCCGCTCTGACTGCGGCATTGCCGCAGATGGCTTCTACCGAACTCACACTCGCGAGTCGGAGGTTCGTGTGAAGATCGTTTCGGGTTCCGTGCAATCCCTCTTAGGGCGATGCGCGGTGCTCGTCTCCCGTTGTGGCGCGTTCCTTTTCAGCGCCCGCCGCAGGCCACTTTCTCACGGTGTGAGTTCTCCTTGTTCGCTGGAATAGGAGGTCTCTCGACCATGACACACACACGCTATTGGGCCGCTACGCTCGCGACCGCCCTGTGCGGCGGGTTCATCGTGATCGTGCGGTTCGCATTCGACAACTTCTCGACGCCGTGGATCGTGTTCGGCGTGGCGATCGGCGCGACAGTGTTCTCGCTCGCCGCGTTCCTCGTGGCGCTCCTACGCGCCAGCCATGCGTTCTCCGGTCTCAGCGCGGTCAATGGGCTGATCGGGGCGTGGACGATCGTCGCGATGCTGACGTTGAACAAGCCGGCCGCCGGTTGGCTGGCGTTCGCCGACGGGCTCGCGTTGGTGATCGTCTCGCTGCGTGCGCTCGCGCTGCACGAGACATCGATCGAGCGGATCGTCTATGCGCTGGAGGACGAGCGCAGCGAGGACCTCGACGGTGGACGACTCGCCACAGCGGCGGTGGGGGTTTCGAACAGCACCGCAGGACGCCGGTTGACGGTGAGCGCGCCGATGCGTTCGTGGCTGTCCTGGCTGACGAACATCGCGATCGCTGTCACTGGCGGCTTCATCGTGGTGATGACGTTCGCGTTGACCCGTACGGGCACAAGCCATGTCTCGCCGCGGTGGGTCGCGTTCGGGCTCGCGATCGGCGTGGCGTGCGTGGCGCTCGGCTCGCTGGTGGACCGGGGCCTTCTGCGTCGCACCCGCCGGACTTCGGACTGGACGGATGAGGGCAGGCCAGGGCTGCTCGCGCTCGCCGGCGGGAACCTCGCGGCGGCGGTCGCGCTGATCGTGACGATGATCGTCTACACGGGCGACACCGCGCGCTGGATCGCGTTCGCGCTTGGCTGCGCGATGGTGGGCGTCTCGCTGCTCGCACTGGCCGTGCACGAGATCACGACCGAGCGGGTACGACACGAGCTGGAGGTGGCCGAGCCGAGCTCCACCCACCGCACCGTCCCGCCGCACGGGGTACCAGGGGCAGCCTGAACGTCGGCGCCCTTGGCTGATGAGCTCTCGTACGTCCGCGGACCGGCGATCAGGTGTCGCC
>JBOGXX010000290.1:0-2989 GCA_050696475.1 Solirubrobacteraceae bacterium
ATCCTATGCTCAGGATCCACGACACTGCTCTCGGGGCCGGCTCCCATGCGCGCGCCACCGATCAGATGGGCATAGCGCTGCACCGTGAGCACGTCCTGCGCGCCGGCGGCTTCGAGGATCTTCGCGATCACCTTGCGCGAGTACTCCATGTTCAGCTTGTCGTTCTCGCAGCGCGAGTGGGTGAAGTGGGCGACGGGCATTCCGTATGGGTCCTTCTCGGCAGCCAGCGTCACGCGGTTCTCGGCCTGCGGCAGCAGCTCGTTGAGCACACCGATCGTCGTCCAGTGGTTGTAGTCGCGCATGTACTCCCGCAGCGCCCGTCCGAAGTGGCCTTCGGCGGCGACGTGCTCGGCCCATCCGATCGGCAGCGGTGAGATCGTCTGGATCGAAAAGCCGCGCGCGAAGCCGCGCGCCTCATCGGTCTCATAGAACTGCTCGGAGGAGACCTCCGGCGGTGGCGCCTTGTACATCCGCTGTTCCTCCGGGAAGCGTCCCGCGCTCTGCGAGGCCCCCTGCACCATCACGTAGCGCCCGACCTGATCCTCGTTGTTGCCCAGGCCGTTGGGGTGGCGTGCCGAGGCCGAGTTCAGCAGCAGCCTCGGGGTCTCGATCGAGTAGCCGCATATCGCCACCGCGGCGGCACGCTGGAAGCGCTCAACCTCGTCTCCCTCGCGCACGTACGCGACGCCGACCGCCGCGCCGGCATCGTCGAGCTCTACGCGAACGGCCATGCTGTCGGCGCGAATCTCGACGCCGTGCTCGAGCGCGTCGGGGAGATGCGTCACATAGGGGCTCGCCTTGGCGTTGACCTTGCAGCCCTGCAGGCAGTAGCCGCGATAGATGCAGTGCGGGCGGTTGCCAAACGTGCCATTGACGATGCCCACGGGGCCGGCGCGCATCTCGATCCCATTCTGCACAGCCCCGTGCCACAGCAGCTGTGCGGCGCCGCTGACAGGGTGCGGGGAGAACGGATAGGAGTGCGGGTGACCCCACGGCCAGTTCTGGCCGGCGACGGGAAGCTCGCGCTCGAGCTCCTCGTAATGCGGCTTCAGCTCCTCGTAGGAGATCGGCCAGTCCGCGCCGACGCCGTCCCTGGTGAGCGTTTGAAAGTCCGAGGGGTGAAAGCGCGGCGTGTAACCGGCGTAGTGCACCATCGAGCCCCCCACCCCGCGACCGGAGTTGTTCTTGCCCAGCTTGATCGGATCCTCGCCGCCGATGATCCGCTTCTGGGTCCAGTAGAGCCTGTGCGAGCCGGCCTCGTCGGATACCCAATCCTCATCCGGGTGCCAGAACGGTCCGGCCTCGATGATCACGATTCGCCAACCGCTGCGGGCGAGGCGCTGCGCGAGAACCGACCCCCCGGCGCCAGCGCCGACGACCACCAGATCCACCTCCTCGCGCTCGTCGTAGCGGCGCATCGTCTGCTCGCCCGGGAGATCCCGTCGATGCACATCGAGCAGGAAGCGCGAGTCGTTCGCGGCGGGACCACGTGAGCCCTTGAGGATGTTGCTCATGACACCTGAGGACCGGCGGTCATGCGTACCGGGTCCGCATCGCTCGCGCCCGGCCGCTCGCGTGGCTCGAGCGTGCTGAGCGGCCCGAGGCGCATGTAGCCCCGCGGATAGGCGGGCCCGCCGAAGCCGATCTCGTTCCACGCCCACGGATGCGAGTAGAACGCCTCGAGCATCATCCGGGTGCAGACCGACCAGGCGCGCGAGACGTTCAGCTGTGCCCATGGCCCGTCCGCGAGCTGGTCGCGGGCGAGGGCCTTGACGATCCCGTCCTGGTCACCGGCCTCGCACTCGGCGAACGTGCTGCGCCCGTGCCACTGACGCGCGTTGTGATCGAGTCCCTCGAGCACGATCCGCCAGGTCTGACGATCATCCGGCATGTCCTCATACTGATAGCCGTCTAGGCGGCCGGCGGTGAGCTTCTCGTCCAGCAGCTCGACGACCGGAACCCGCGGCTCGCTGTCCTGGGCGAGCACCACGTCGCAGAAGGCGCGCAGCGTCAGCTCCTGCTCGGGTGTGAAGAAGCTCAGCTCGTGCGCGGGCTCGACCCGCGCCATCACGGCGGCACGCGTCGCCGGGTCCCAGTCGGAGGCCGACTCGAGCACGTCATAGTCGGGGAAGCGCCCGATCATCTGCGGGCTCGTCCCGACGCGCTGGCGAGGCAGCCAGCTCGGATGCAGCGGCTCGCCGTCCGCCCGCAGGTTGGGCAGATGCGCGGCGCTTCGCATATCGGGCACCGCTCAGGCCTCGCGCCGCAGCACCGCGGCCAGCAGGCCCATGGCGCCAACGATCGACATCAGCCCGGGCGCCATCACCGGGGGGCCCATCGGGATGTTGTAGCTGGCCTGGGCGAAGCCCCCGGGTCGCCGCGAGACGCCGCGCACGTGGTAGTACTCGCCGATGAGCCCGTCGAGCATGTAGACCGTCGAGGCGATCGGCAGCACCGTCTTTGCCCAGCGCCTGCTCGCGACCCCCAGCACGCCCGCGATCACCACCGGCGGCGTGACCAGGATCGGGCTCCACATCATCTTGTTGCCGAAGCTCGCCCGGTAATGCTCGGCGTAGACCTCCGCGGTCGTGACAAGCGCCGCGAACGCGGTCAGCGCCGAGAGCGAGCGCTCGAAGCGACCGTGCTCGATGTTGGAGACCCAGCGGTCGATGCGATGCTCGGCGGGCCGCCTGGCCGCGCCCGCTTTGCCTCTGCCCACGCCCATCTCAGCGGCTCGGCAGGAACTCGTGGACCTTCTCGCGCACCGACTCCACCGCGCCGGGCAGCCCGCTGCCGGGATCGGCGAGCACCGCCTTGGCGAAGCTCTCGGCCTGTTCGAAGGTGATGTGGGGCGGCAGCGGCGGCTCGTTCGGGTCGCTGAGCGCGCTGATGATCACCGGGCGATCGGCACTCAGCGCCGTGCGCCAGCCGTCCTCGATCTCGCTCGCGTGACCCAGCTTGATTCCCGTCAGGCCGATCTGCTCGGCGT
>JBOGXX010000291.1:0-6652 GCA_050696475.1 Solirubrobacteraceae bacterium
GCGAAGGAGCAGGTCGACTGCGCGGGCGACAATGCCGCCGAAGCCGCATCCGCGGGCTCCCCGTCGAGCGGCGAAAGCTCGCCCGGGGCCTCCTCTCCGAGCGGGTCGAGCTCGGGACCGTGCGCGAGCGATGTTCAGGCGGTGTCGACGGCGCAGCAGAACGTCACCAGCGCCGCCGCGAAGGTCAGCGGGGATCGGTCGCAGGTCTCCTCGGCCGAAAAACAGCTCGCGAGCGCGCAGTCGAGCCTGTCGACGGCGCGCTCCGCGGCCGCGCTCTACGGCCAGAGCTCGACGTTCACCGCGCTGCCGTCGGTCGGCCAGATCGTCAGGCGCGGGCAGAGCGTGTATGAGATCAGCGGCCAGCCGGTGCTGCTGCTGTATGGCTCGGTGGCGCCGACGCGGGCGTTCCTCGCGGGGATGTCCCCTGGGTCTGATGTGGCGCAGCTGAACACGAACCTCGACGCGCTCGGCTACGGGCAGGGGCTCGCGGGCGATGAATTCAGCGCCGCCACCGAAGCGGCGATCCGTGCTCTGCAGTCCGCGCGTGGCGCCTCGGTGACCGGCGAGCTGCCGTTGGGGTCGGTCGTGTTCGAGACGGGAGCGGCGCGCGTCACGAGCGTGACGCCCACCGTCGGCGCGAACGTCACGCCCGGGCCTGTGCTCGAGATAACCTCGACCGCCCGCCAGGTCAAGATGGCGCTCGACGCCTCCGAGCAGGGCAGCGTCAAGGTCGGCGACACCGTCACGATCACGCTGCCTGACAACCAGACCACGCCGGGGAGGATCGGCTACGTCTCCAGCGTCGCCACGACGCCGTCCTCGGAAGGCCACGGCGGTGAAGAAGAAAGCGCTCCCACCGTCGAAGTCCTCGCGACTCCCACCGACCCGGCGGCGACGGGGCGCCTCGACCAGGCACCCGTGAATGTGGAGATCACCACCGAACACGTCGAAGACGTGCTGGCGGTGCCCGTCGACGCGCTGCTCGCGCTCGCCGGCGGCGGCTACGCCGTGGAGGTCGCCGAAGGCGCCGTGCACCGGCTCGTGGCCGTCACCGTCGGGCTGTTCGACGACGCCGAAGGACTCGTGCAGGTGAGCGGCCAGCTGTCGGCAGGACAGCGCGTGGTGGTGCCGGCAACATCATCATGAGCGAGCAGCCAACAACCCTCGCATACGCCTATGCGGACCACGGCGAGGCGCCGGCGGTGCTGGAGCTGCTCGGCGTCAGCAAGGTCTATGGCGCCGAGCCGCCGGTGTATGCGCTGCGAGACGTCAGCTTCGCGGTGGCAGAGGGCGAGCTCGTCGCGATCGTCGGCCCGTCGGGGTCGGGCAAGACGACGCTCTTGCACGTGATCGGGACGCTCGAGCGCCCCACCTCCGGGATGGTCTCGATCACGGGCCTCGATGCCGCACGGCTGTCCGACCGCGAGCTGGCGGCGCTGCGCGCGACGCGCATCGGCTTCGTCTTCCAGCAGTTCTTCCTGGCCGAGCACTCCACCGCCCTGGAGAACGTCGCCGACGGGCTGCTCTACGCGGGCGTCGCCGTCGCCGAGCGTCGCGAGCTGGCAGCCGCGTCACTCGCACGGGTGGGGCTCGCCGAGCGTGCCCGCTTCCGCCCCAGCAAGCTCTCCGGCGGCGAGCGCCAGCGCGTCGCGATCGCCCGCGCGCTGGTCGGCCGTCCCGCGATCGTGCTCGCCGACGAGCCCACCGGCAACCTCGACAGCGCCTCCGGCACCGGTGTGCTCGAGCTGCTCGAAGAGCTCAACGCGCAGGGCGCCACGATCCTCGTGATCACCCACGACCACGGCCTCGCCGCCCGCTTGCCGCGCCAGGTCCAGGTGCTCGACGGCCGGATCGTCGCCGACACCTCCACGCAGGCAGCGCTCAGCCAATGACCGCACAATCTCCTGGCCGGCGGACTGGCTGTATCGCCGCGCTCGACCGCGCTGCGCGGGCGCGGCTACGCCGCGGCGCCCACCGCGTGGCGCTCGGGCTGATCCTCGTCGCCGGCCTGGGCGCCGGCGCCGGCATGATCGCCGGCGCGCCCGCGCTCGCCTCCGGGGAAAACAGCGGCGGCTCGCCCGGCGAAACCAGCCCCACGGGGACATCCAACTGCCCCTCGCCCAATCCGCCCAACCAGCTCACGCTCGTCTCAGGCACCCCCCAGACCACCACGCTGGAAGCAACATTCGCGAGCGGGCTGCAGGTCGCGCTCACAAACAGCAACGGCTGCGCCGTGACCGGCACCGCCGGCGTGCCCGTCACGTTCACCGCGCCCGCCGCCGGCGCCAGCGGGCGCTTCTCCGCCAGCAACTCCAACACCGCCACCGTCGGCGCCGACGCCTCCGGGGACGTTGCCGCGCCGATCTTCTCCGCCAACGCCAGCGCCGGGAGCTACACCGTCATCGCCAGCTCGCCCTACGGCTCGGTGCCGTTCTCGTTGACCAACACCGCCGCCGGCATCCCCGCACGGCTCATCGCAGTCCCACTCAAGAGCAGATCGACGAGGGTCGGCAGGCGCTTCCGCGAATCGCTGCAGGTGAGGGTGCTGGACGCCGGCGGCAACCCCGTCGCCGGCGCCAGCGTCGCGTTCGCGATCGAGCCCGCGAGCGCCGGCGCCTGCGCCACCAGCACCGCCGCCAGCGCCAGCTTCGCCGGCGCTGGCACCGAGGCCGGCGCCACCACCAACGCCGACGGCCTCGCCACCTCGCCCGCCTACACCGCCAACACCGCAGCCGGCGCGTTCACCGCCGGCGCCTCCATCTCCAGCGGCGGCGCCAGCAGCGCCGAAGACACGGGCAAAACCGGGGACCCCACCGTCGCGCCGGTCAGCTTCTCGCTCGTCAACCTCGCCGGCAGGCCCGCCAAGATCGCCCCCGGAGTCGGCTCCACGCAAGCCACCACCGCGGGAAGCGCATTCCCAATCCGCCTCGCCGTGACCGTCACCGACGCCGACGACAACCCCGTTGCGGGCGCGCTCGTGACGTTCTCCGCTCCGATCGCCGGCGCCAGCGGGCGCTTCGCGATCCGCGCGCGCGGCTCCCACCGCCGCCGCGCCCACCTCGCACACGCCCGCACCGTCGCGGTCAGGACCGGTGCATGCGGGATCGCCGTAGCGCCCACCTTCGCAGCCACCCGGCGCCCGGGCGGCTATATCGTCAAGGCCAGCGTCAAGCCCGCCAGGCCGGCGGCGTTCGCGCTCGTCAACGAAGCGCCGTGAG
The DNA here is from genome assembly GCA_050696475.1 of Solirubrobacteraceae bacterium. Lineage (GTDB taxonomy): Bacteria > Actinomycetota > Thermoleophilia > Solirubrobacterales > Solirubrobacteraceae > Palsa-744. The sequence continues at coordinate 3,219 of JBOGXX010000291.1, forward strand.
CACGCGGTGAGCGCCGTCGCCGGGCGGGTCCGCGATCACGCCGGCGTCGCGGAGCTCACGCCGCGGCGCCTGCAAGCCTCCGACCTCGCCCGCGTGGCGAGCGTAGGGCTGCGCACGCGGCGCCTGCGCGCGGGGCTCTCGGCGCTCGGGATCGCGATCGGGGTCGCCGCGATCGTGGCGGTGCTCGGCCTGTCCGCCTCCAGTCAGGCCGGGTTGCTCGAAGAGATCGACAAACTGGGAACGAATCTGCTGACTGTCACAAACGGCCAGAGCTTCGCCGGCAAGACCGCCGAGCTGCCGCTGGTCGCGCCGGCGATGATCGCTCGCATCGATCCGGTCGAAACCGTCGCGGAGACGGGCAAGGCCGAAGGCAGGGTCTACCGCACCCCGCTGATCCCCGAAGTCGACACCAACGCGCTCAGCGTCGAGGCGGCCAGTCTCGGCCTGCTGCACACGCTCGGCGTCCACGTCGTGCAGGGCCGCTACCTGAACGCCGCCACGGCGCAGGAGCCGGTGGCGGTGCTCGGCTCCGCAGCCGCGCAGCGGATGGGCGTCGATCGCATCTACCCGGGTGAGCGGATCTGGGTCGCCAACCAGTGGTTCTACCTCGTGGGCATCCTCGGCGAATCGGTGCTGACACCCGAAATCGAAAGCGCGGTGCTCGTCGGCTTCAAGGCCGCCGAACGCTACCTGCACTTCGACGGACACCCCAACACCGTTTATCTGCGCGCCCAGAACAGCCAGGTCGCCGCCGTGCAATCGGTGCTCGCCGCCACCGCCAACCCCGAAGCGCCCAACGAAGTCGACGTCAGTCAGCCCTCCGCCACGCTCACAGCACGTGCCGACGCGCAGGGCGCGTTCAACGGCCTGTTCCTCGGGCTCGGCGCAGTCGCGCTGCTCGTCGGCGCCGTCGGCGTCGCCAACATCATGGTCATCTCCGTGCTCGAACGCCGCTCGGAGATCGGGCTGCGACGCGCGCTCGGCGCCACCCGCGGACAGATCCGCGCCCAGTTCCTCTGCGAAGCGATCCTGCTCGCGCTCGGCGGCGGCGCCGCCGGCATCGCCGCCGGCGTGCTCGCCACCGCGATCTACGCTTCCAGCAAGAACGAGACGATCGTGATCCCCACGCTCGCCTGGGCCGGAGGGTTCGGTGCCGCGCTGCTGATCGGCGCGATCGCCGGGCTCGTGCCGGCATTGCGCGCCGCGCGGCTGTCGCCCACCGAAGCGCTGCGAACGGTGTGATCAGCAGATCAGAGGCCCGCCCTGTGCTGGCTCGCTCTGGCTGGCGAGGGAGGCCGGAGGCACAGACGCGCTCCTCGCCGCAGTGGGCATGACGCTCTCGTGGCGCTGTGGCTAGACGCCGCCGAGCGCCTGCCCGCTGTCGGGATCGAACAGGTGCATGCGATCGACCGCAACGGTGAATGTCGCCCCCTCCCCGGCCTTGATCGTGCTAGCCGGCGATAGCCGTGCAACGCCAGCGCTCGTCGTGAGCGCGCCGATCTCGCCGGATGTGAGATCTTCGGAGTCGGCGTCATCCGCAAGCGCGATCCGTGCGTCGGAGCTCTGCACTCGGGCCGCATCGATATGGAAGTGCACGAGCTTCTCCGCGCCGAGCACCTCGATCAGGTCAACCGTCCCCTTCAACGTGCGGCCCGCGCCGTCGAGACCGCTCACCGCAGCGTCGCTGAGGTCCTCCGGGCGGATGCCGACCGCGATCTCCTTGCCGCGGTACGCGCCGGTCGCGGACTCGCCTCGCAGCTTCGGCGGCACGTCGAGTCGTTGGTCGCCGAGCTGCAGGAAGGAGCCCTGCTGGTCGAGCGTCGCGTTGTAGAGGTTCATCGCCGGCGAGCCGATGAACGCGGCGACGAAAAGGTTTGCGGGGTTGTCGTAGAGCCTCTGCGGCGCGTCACACTGCTGAAGCTGGCCACTACGCATCACCGCGACGCGGTCGCCCATCGTCATCGCCTCCGTCTGGTCGTGGGTGACGTAGAGGGTGGCGACGTTCACTCGGCGCTGGAGGCGCGCGACCTCGGCGCGCATCTGCACGCGCAGCTTCGCATCGAGGTTGGAGAGCGGCTCGTCCATCAGGAAGGCAGCCGGCTCGCGCACGATCGCGCGGCCCATCGCGACGCGTTGGCGCTGGCCGCCGGAGAGCTGCGCCGGCTTGCGCTTCAGGTGCTCGGTGAGGCCCAGGATGTCCGCCGCATCCCTCACCTTCGTTTCGATCTGTGCCTTCTCGAGCTTGTGCAGGCGCAGCGCGAAGCCGATGTTCTCCGCGACGGTCATGTGCGGATAGAGCGCGTAGTTCTGGAAGACCATCGCGATGTCCCGATCGCGTGGCGAGAGGTCGTTGACGACCTTCCCGCCGATCGCGACCGTGCCGTCTGTGATGTCCTCGAGACCGGCGACCATCCGCAGCGCCGTCGTCTTGCCGCAGCCGGACGGGCCGACGAGGATCATGAATTCGCCGTCGGCGACCTCCAGGTTGAGGTCGGTGACCGCCTCCGCCCCGTTCGGATAGACCTTGCTCACGTGCTCGAGAGTGATCGTCGCCATCTATGCGCTCCTCAGCGTGGGGTTGGGGGCTGCGGCATTGTCGTGTTGCTCGCATCTCATCTGAAGGACCCCGCCGTCAGCCCAGAGACGATCCGCCGTTGGGCGAAGAGCACGAGCAGGGCGATCGGGATCGTGACGATCACGACCGCCGCGTCGAGCCCTGCGTAGTTGTTCACATACGCGCTCTGGCTGAGCGTGACGATCGCCAGCGGAGCCGTGAATCTTTCGCTCGTGGAGAGAAACGAGACGGCGAAGGTGAAGTCGTTCCAGGCGAGGATGAACGCGAGAATCGCGGCGGTGAACACGCCCGGGACGGCGACGGGCACGACGACCCGCCGCAGCGCCTGCGTGCGTGTCGCGCCGTCCACAAGCGCCGCCTCCTCGAGCTCGATCGGGATCTGCATGAAGAAGTTGCGCAGCAGCCACGTCGCGATCGGCAGTGTGTAGACGAGGTAGATGATGATCAGCGGATAGATGTTGTTCAGGACCTTCAGTTCCTTGAGCAGCAAGAACAGCGGCCCGATCATCGCGAGCACGGGAAAGAAGCCGGCGATCAGCACGAAGCCGAGGATCGCACCGGCGCCCCTGATTTTCAGGCGCGCGAGCGCGTAGCCCGCCAGCGTCGCGACGACTACGGTGATGAGCGTCGCTCCGACCGCGACAATTGCGCTGTTTATCAGTGGCGTCAGGAAGTGCTGGCGGCTGAAATCGTTCGAATACGCTTCAAAGGTGAGGTGGTTGGGGAGCAAGCCGACGCTTTCGGTGCCACTCGCGATCTCCGATCGGGTCGCGAGCGAGGTGCGCAGGATCCAGTAGAAGGGGAACAGCGAGATCGCGACGGCGATCAGCACGAGCAGGTAGAAGCCGATCTGACGGAC
>JBOGXX010000292.1:0-4135 GCA_050696475.1 Solirubrobacteraceae bacterium
ACGGCGATCTGGGCTTCGACGAGAGCGCGCGCCGGGAGAACGTGCGGCGCACAGCGCACGTGGCGAGGCTGCTCGCAGAGTCGGGGACGGTCGCCCTGGTGAGCCTCGTCAGTCCTTACACGGCGGACCGCGAGACGGCGGCAGAGCTGCACCAGGCGGACGAGCTGCCGTTCATGGAGATCTTCGTGGACGCCCCCCTGGAGCTTTGCGAGCAGCGCGACCCCAAGGGTCTGTACGCGCGCGCGCGGGCGGGGAAGCTTGCCGGCCTGACAGGCGTGGGCGCGCCCTACGAGCCCCCCTCCGACCCCGCCCTCGTGCTTGGCTCCGACGGGGAAACCGTGGAGCAGGAGGTCGCCCGCGTGATGGATCTCCTCGCCGCGAGGAACCTGCTCTAACGGTCCGAGCGCCGCAGCACTCGGCCTGCATCCAGCGGGCTCGCCGTGTGCCTGGCCGAGAGGGGCACAGACGGCCCTCTGGGTGATCGGGGACCCTCTACTTTTTGCGTCTCTTGGCCTTCTTCTTGGTCGACGGAGCAGCGTGCAGCAGAATCATCGTGCTGTGGCCCGCTACCACCGCGCCGGCGACTCGCGGCAGGACAACCGCGCGGTAGTTGCCGGTTTCCGGGACCCGCACAACCGCACTGAAGCGCGAGAGCGCCCTCGTCCCGCGCTTCACCACGGTCGTGGCCGTCGTCATGAACGTGGGTCCCCTTTCCTGCGACTTCGTGGTCTTCTTCTTCCGCTTGGCGGGGTTTTCGAGTGTGGTGACGCCTTCGCCTGTCTTGCCGGGTCCCTTGACCTTTGGAGCTCGTTCAAGCTCGAAGTAGACGTGTGCTCCCACCTCCGCGGGCGCGACAGTACCGTACAGACGCACGAGTCCCTTTTGGCTGCTGGACCGCACTTTCAGCACAACACGAAGTCCGACCTCCTGGGGGATGATCAGGCTGTACAGAGGGCTCGCGCCGACTGTGCTCACACGAAACTTGGTGCTGGTCGAGAGCTTTGGGACGCGAAACACGAAGCGTCCGTCGGAGGCTGTGAGGATCGGGCTGCCGACATCGGCGAAGGGCGTGGTGTACGGGTAGCGCGAAGCCTGCAGCACGATCTCGCGGTTGGCATTTCCGCTGCCCGTCAGGGTGCCGCTGAGTGTGAACGCCCCCCCGACGAGGATCGGCGCGTAGGTCTTGGGGATCGCGAATCCGCTTTTGGTCAGCTTCCTGGCTTGTTTCTTCGACATGCCCGTGTAGACGCGGTCGTGTCCCACGCCCCGCCCCTGCGCGTTGTCGGCCACCAGACGGTAGTGATCGCCGTCCTGTAGTCCCGTGACCGACGCGTGCACCCTGACTTTGCTCGTGCCCGCCGGCAGGCTCGCAGCGGTGGTCTTCGATCCGTAGTGGTCGGTGGGACCGTATTCGAAGTCGTAGGTGGTGGCGAGCGTGCGGGGATTGACGCTGCCTTCGAGCACGGCGGTGGTTGCGGTCGCGTGGCTGAACCCTCCTGTGGAGACCAGCGGCACGCCAGCTGTGGCACGTCCGCTCGCCGAGCCCAGCGGCAGTACCACCACCACAGCCGCCAGCGCCAGCACCAACGGTGCTGCTAGGCGCCTCGATGCCGTCACGCTCCTGATCGCAAAGCTCATACCTCGCTACCTCCCTGTGCTTCCATCCGCTGGACGGTCCTTGGGATCCGATACGCGCCGTCCGGACCTAGAGAAAGGGCCACGTGCTCGCGGCCTGGACCCTTAATAACCCCGTCGACGCTGGTTCGGTGCGGTTCGCGTGATGACATTTTTGCGAGCTCGAGTCGGGCGGGACGCCCGCATGCGTGCACGGCGATCCTAGCGCGGTGATGCGCGAGGAAGCGGAGGTAGGGCCGGCGAGCCAGCCGTGTCCCGGTGGCGTGCCCGTGCTTCGACGGGTGCGGTGTGCGAGGCCGCGGCGAATAGGATTCCGCGTCGCATGCTTGCCCACCAACTGGCGATCCCGCTCGCTTCGGCGTTGAGCTACTTCCAGGCGGCCGTGTTGGGGGCGCTGCAGGGCGTCAGCGAGCTCTTCCCGATCTCCAGCCTCGGGCACACGGTGCTGTTTCCCACGTTGTTCGGCTGGAATGAGCTGGTGAGGGTCCAGTCGGAGAAGGACTCGTTCTGGGTGGCGTTCGTCGTGGCGCTGCACGTCGGCAGCGCGCTGGGTCTGCTGGCGTTCTACTGGCGCGACTGGGTGCAGATCGTGCGCGCCTTCTTCCACACGCTGGTCGTGCGCAGGGCTGACACGGCGAACGAGCGTTTGGCGTGGCTGATCATCGCTGCAACGATCCCCGCAGCCGTGCTGGCGCTGGCGCTCGAGCACCCGCTGCAGTCGCTGACGGCAAAGCCGAGCGTGGCAGCGGTGTTCCTGATGGTGAACGGCGTGCTGCTGTTCGCCGCCGAGCGCTACCGCCGTCGTGCCGAGGTCCGCGAGCTGGCGGCCCGCGAGGGCGCCAAGCCGGGCGGGGCGCGTGAGCTGGACACGCTCGAGTACCGAGAGGCGCTCGTTGTGGGCGTCGCCCAGTCGACGGCTCTGGTGTCGGGCATCAGCCGCGATGGCGTGACGATGGGCGCTGGCCTTGCGCGCGGCCTCGACCACAGCGATGCGGCTCGCTTCGCGTTCCTGCTGGCGACGCCGGTGATCCTGGCGGCGGGGCTGTTCAAGCTGCCGGACCTGCTTGGTCATCAGGGCAACGGTGTCCGCGGTCAGGCGCTCGTTGCGATGGTGGTCTCGGGCGTCGCCGCGCTGATCACGGTGCGCTTCCTGGTGGGCTACTTCAAGACCCGTACACTGCGCCCGTTTGCGTTCTACTGCCTGCTGTTCGGCCTGGCGATGGTCATCTACACCCAGACCTGACGGACGTACGCGCGGCGGCCCGCGGCAGGGTGTCCTGTGTGCGGCTCCGCACCGCAGCTGCACGGGCGATCGGGCATCGCGAACTGAGGATCACGGGCGGCGCTCGGCGATGCAGCATGATTACGGTCATGCCCGTCCCGCGGACGCCGTCAAAGATGTTCGAGACCCGCAGCCAGTCCTGGCAGGAGGTGGGTCTGCTGCGCCAGATCAGTCCGGCGGTGGTCAAGCGCGCACGCCTGGAGGCGTTGGTGCTGGTGCCGCTGTTCGTGGGCGTCGTGCTGATCTACGACAACCGCTTCAGCCTGTTCGGCACGACCGGCCCGCACGGCCACGTCGCCACCTCCCTGGAAGAACCGCTGGAAGTGTTGGTGCGGATCATCACTGTGATCGCGCTGATGATTCTCGGCTGGGCGATCGCGCGGGACTTCGGCCGTGGCCTGGGGCCGCCGCTTTTCAGGCGCCTGGAGCCCGCGACCGCAGGCACGGTCGGCTTTCTGATCCGGCTGGCGACGATCGTGCTGGCGCTGGTGGTTGCGTTGCAGGTGGCGGGCATCGAAGCTCGCACGCTCGCGCTCGGGACGGCGTTCACCGCGGTGATCTTCGGTCTGGCGGCGCAACAGACGTTCGGCAACCTGATCGCCGGCATGGTGCTGCTCAGCGCGCGCCCGTTCCGCGTCGGCGAGCGCGTGCGCCTGCAGGGGGGCAATCTCGCGGGTCAGATCGAGGGAACGGTGAGCTCGCTTGGCCTGCTGTACACGACATTCGCCACCGGCGAAGACGCAATCATGGTGCCCAACAGCGTGGTGTTGAACGTGGCGGTGCTGCCGCTGCGCGAGCCGGAGGCGGTGAAGCTCCGTGCGCGTCTGCGCGCTGGTATGACCCCGGGCGACCTGCAGGAAGTCCTGGAGCGGTCGCTGCAGACGCCGCTGCGCGACCAGCCGCGGATCACCCTGGAGGAGCTGGACGGCGAAGAAGTCGTGGTGCAGATCGCTGCCACCCCCCGGGTCGCCTCGGAAGGCCGTCACCTGGCCAGCGAGCTCCTGGGCATCGTCTCGAGGGAGACGCGCGCGCGCGCGTCAACGCCCTAGGCCGAAGTTCCCGCTGGTGGGGTGAGGGATCTGGCTGTCCGGCTGGGTTTTCGCGTTGGGCGTGTTGTCGGGGTTGTGACTACGCGATGGCGGGTGCGTGTTCGGCGAGTTCGAGCGCGCGGGCTTGCAGCGTGGTTGGCTCGGAGAACCGCTCGAAGGTGGCGTCGGT
>JBOGXX010000293.1:0-8445 GCA_050696475.1 Solirubrobacteraceae bacterium
GGATGTAGCGGTAGCTGTCCCTCACCGGCTCCAGACACCCCCGCAGGTGCTGCTCGTAGTGCTCCATCCGTGGCAGCTCGATGTTCGCTCCCGCCAGGCTCGGCCCGGCGGGCAGCACCGTCAGACCGGGGACGGGGGTGTCGCAGAGCGCCTGCGCCGCCGGCGCCTCGCCGGTGAGCACCTCGTAGAGCCCCGGCGTCTGCGTGCGTGCGATTCCCAGCCCCACCGACGCGTTTGCCTGGGGATCGACGTCCACGAGCAGCGTCGGGTAGCCGGCCTCGGCGATACACGAGGCCACGTTGACGGCGGTCGTCGTCTTACCCACGCCGCCCTTCTGGTTGACGATCGCGTAGACGGTCCCCATGCGCTGCATGCACGCTAGCGCCGATTGCCCTCGCGTGAGCGCTCCCCCCGCGCGATGGCGCGCTTCGAGCCCCCTCACCCTCCCAGTGGGCGCTTGCGGGCGATCCCCGGACGGCGCGGGAAGCGCGCCGGCGTCGCGGTCGTCTTCACGAACACGTGCAGGTGGCGGTCGGTCGCACCCTCGAAAGGAACCACGCGGCGCACCTCCTCACGGCTCATACCGAGCGTCGCAGCGGCGCGATCGGCGGCGGCCTCAGCCGTCGGATCACGCCTGCCGCGCCAGTCGACCAGGGCCCCGCCGATACCCAACAGCGGAGCGGCGTACTCGAGCACAACGCTCTGCTGGGCGAGCGCCCTGGCCACCACGAGGTCCTGTCGCGATGCGCCCTCGTGCCACTCCTCGGCGCGCGCGCGGACGACGTGGGCGTTCTCGACCCCCGCCCCCGCACAGACTCGCCCCAGGAACTCACACCTGCGGCTCTGGCTCTCCACGAGACTGACCTCGGCCTGCGGAAGCGCAACGGCCAGCGCCAGGCCCGGAAACCCGACGCCGCTGCCGAGGTCCGCGATCCGGCGCGCGCCGCGCACGAGCTCGAGCTCCAGGGCCACGAGCGAGTCGGCCACGTGGGTCTGCATCGCCCGCTCCCCCGTGCGCACCGCGCTCGGCGCATGCTCTTCGGCGTCCAGCAGCCGCAGCACGGTGTGCAACTGACACCGCTGATGCGAGTTCAGTCCAGCCGTTTTCACGTGAAACATCACGCGCTGCCCGCGGGTCAGTCGACGAGCGGGCTGATCACGAGGTAGCGCCCCGGCTCGTTGCCCTCGCTGTGCGTCTCGACGCCGCCGCGATCGCGGAGGTGCTCGTGCACGATCCGCCGCTCGAACGGCGGCAGGGGATCGAGCTCAACCGGTCTGCCGGAGGCGAGCGCGCGCTCTGCTGCCTCCTCGGCCTCGGCGCGCAGCGACGCGGCGCGGCGTTCGCGATAGCCGTTGGCGTCGATCACGATCCGCACGGACGACGGGCCGTCGGGGAACACGATCCGCTGCGCGAGATGCTGCACGGCGTCGATCGTCTGTCCGTGTCGTCCGATGAAGAGACCCACATCCTCGCCCTCGACCGTGCCGGTGAGGACCCCTCCGCGCTCGCCGACGTGGATCTGCGCATCCATTTTCAGAGAGTCGAGGAGCTCCTCGAGGAGCTCCGTGAGCGCCTCGCCGGGGTCGAGCCCCTCAGCGTCGTGCTCGATGTTGCCAGGCCCGCTCATCGTCTGCGACCGGACCGCTTCTTCTTCTTGCGCGGGGGGCGTGGGGGAGGCGCGTCGCGGGTGATCGTCGCGCCGGCGCTTCCGGCCCCTCCCTTTGCACCCGCAACGCCGGCGCCGGCGGCGGTCTGCGCGAGGGCCTCACGCCAGGGACGTTTCGGCTTGCCGTTCTGGGAGGCGGCGGGCCGATCCACTTTCGGCGGCGGCGGCAGGCGGCGGCGGATGAGGAACTGCTGCCCGATCGTCCAGAGGTTCGTGGTGATCCAGTAGACCAGCAGTCCCGCGGGGTAGCGGTAGAGGATCACGACGAACACCAGCGGCAGCAGCAGCATCATCCGTCGCTGTGTCGGGTCTGCGGTTGCCGTCGCGATCAAGGTCGAGCCGATCTGCGAGCCCACATAGAGGAGAATCAGCACGACGAGCACCACACCGGTCGCCTTGCTCGTGATGTCTGGCAGGAACAGGAACTTGCCCGAGTGCGGTGCGACGGTGTTGCAGGTCGTGTTTTCGACGAACTTCGACGGCAGGTGGGCGACCGTCGCAATGTGGGAAGCCGATTTGTACGTGCTCGCCAGGTGCAGCCTCACGCTCTCGGCGTTCTGGTTGTAGTAGGAGATGAGCTGGGTGCCACAGATGTGCTTCTTGAGGTCCGTCCGCAGCATGTAGAAGAGGGAGATGAACACCGGCATCTGCAGGAGCAGCGGCAGACAGGATGCCAATGGATTGATTCCTCTCTCCTTGTAGAACTTCATCATCTCCTGCTGCTGGCGCTGCTTGTCGTCCTTGTACTTCTCTTTCAGCGCGCTCAGCTCAGGAGCCAGGCGCTGCATCTGCTGCATCGACTTCAGCTGCCTGTAGGTGAGCGGCACCAGGATCGCGCGGATGAGGACGGTCAGACCGACGATCGACAGCCCCCAACTCCCGCCGACGATGTGGGCGTGGATGAACACCATGATCGCTTCGAACAAGCTGATCAGGGGCGAGAACGCGCTTTCGATCACGTTGGCGAGGATTGGCATGCTCTAGGTCGTGGGCGTCGTGTGCTTCGGCATCGTCGGCGGGCGTGGAGGGGCGCCATGCGCGGTTCGCGACCGGAGTCCTGGCGTCGCCGCCGGCTCAAGCTCACCATCATGATCGCGGCCTGTATCCGGTCCGACCCTGAAAACCCGCTGGGCCTCGACTGGATCGTAGCCGCCATCGCTCCACGGGTTGCACCTCAACAGGCGCCAGCCGGCGAGCACGAGGCCCCTGAGCATGCCGTACCCACGGATCGCTTCGACCGCGTAGCGCGAGCACGACGGGTAGTAGCGACACCGCTGCGGGATCGCCGGGGAGATCAGACGCTGGTAGGCGAGGATCGGCGCAATCGTCACCGCCCTGCCGACACGCGCCAGCCCGCGGATCCGCGGTGACGACGACGGCGGGGCGGCGGAGTGCGTCACCCGCCCCCCCTCGCCGGAGGCCCCGTGGACAGCCCGGCGCGTGAGATCAGGTCCATGAGGGCGCCGTCCAAGCCGGCCAAGCCCTCTCGCTCGGCGAGCCCCGCTGCCGGCGGACGCGCCACCACGACCATGTCCTGGCCGGCCTTCAGCCCCCCCTCGGCCCGGGCGAACGCCTCCCGCAGCAGACGCTTGACGTGGTTGCGCTGTACAGCGCCTCCAACCTTGCGCGACACCGACAGTCCCAGGCGAGGACGCTGAGCGGAAGGGTTGGGAAAGGTGTAGAGCACCAGGTGGCGGTTGGCAATCGAGCGGCCATGGCGATACACACGCTCGAACTCGACGCTCCTGGACAGCCGCCCACGCGGCGGCGTGGGCCGTCTCATAGATGCGACCAGGGGATCGCGGGCCGGGCCGACACGACCTTCAGGCCGAGAGGCGCTTGCGTCCCTTGTCGCGACGGCGCTTCAACGTCAGGCGTCCCGCGCGCGAGGCCATACGAGAGCGAAAGCCGTGAGCACGAGCCCGCTTGCGCTTCTTTGGCTGGTAAGTCCGCTTCATAGCGGCATGCAGTATAGGACCGCCGGGCGCAGAGCGATTTTTTCCGCCAAATGCGGGCAGCCCCCAAAGCGTCTCGGCGAGCCTTGGCTATAGTCGCCCGACCGGGCCCCCGGGGCCCTCCTTCGAATAGTTCTCAGCACTGTCCTGGAGAGGGCGAATCGACGCTGCCGTGAGCAAAGAGCTCGAGCAAATATGGTCGCGGGTGCAAGCCCAGCTTGCGCTCGTGGTAGACGAGCCCACCTACCACATCTGGCTCGAGCCCCTTCGCGCCCTTGAACTCGACGGCGGGCTGCTCCTCATCCAAGCACCGACCGGCACCGGTCGCTGGATCGAGGAGCGCTTCGGCGGGATCATCAGCGCGAGCGTGGAGCTCATCCTCGGCGCCGGCGCCCGTGTCGAGCTGCTGGCGCAGACGCCCGCACAGACACCGGTTCGCGCAGGCGCTCCGGCGAAGGGGTTCGTGCGCACGCGCGACATGGGCGCAGACTCCATCCGCCACGCCGATGAGCACCAGGCCTCCGCGGCCCGGTCAGACCCGCTCGGGAATCCCAAGCTGACGTTCGGGCAGTTCGTCATCGGCGACTGCAATCGGCTCGCACACGCTGCTGCGCTGGCCGTCGCGGAGATGCCCGGGCAGGCATACAACCCGCTCTTCCTCTGTGGACCGCCAGGCGTCGGCAAGACGCACCTGCTCAGCTCGATCGCGAACTTCCTGCTCACCCACAACCCCGGACTGACCGTCCGCTGCACAACAGGTGAGACCTTCACGAACGAGTTCATCGCTGCGCTCAACGCCGGCGAAACCGACAACTTCAAGCTCCGCTTTCGCGACGTCGACATCCTGCTCCTGGACGACGTTCAGTTCCTCGAGCGCAAGACCAAGACGGAGGAGGAGTTCTTTCACACCTTCAACGCCCTGTATGACGGGCGGCGCCAGATCGTGCTCAGCTCCGACCGTCCGCCGCGCGACCTGCAGGCACTCGAGGATCGTCTGCGCGAGCGCTTCGAGGCGGGACTCGTCGCGGACGTCAAACCACCTGAGCTCACAACCAGGCTGGCGATCCTCCGCAAGCGAGTGCACCATGACCACATCCAGATCGCCGACGATCGTGCGATCGTCGAGATCGCTGAGCGGATCACGTCGAACATCAGGGCCCTCGAGGGAGCGCTCATCCGCGTCGTCGCCTTCGCGTCGCTGACCGGCCGGCAGCTGACCGTCGATCTCACCCGTGAGGTCCTCGACGGCCTCTACCCACGCGCGAAGACAGCGGGCGCCGGCGCGCGAACCGTCGCGGAGATCCAAAAGGCGACATGCGCCCACTTCGGGCTCTCCTCCGAAGAGCTCCTATCACCGTCGCGCACAGACCGGATCGCCCGGCCGCGCCAGCTCGCCATGTACCTGGCGCGCGAGCTAACCGACGAATCGCTGCCTTCGATCGCGCGCCAGTTCGGCGGCAGGGACCACACGACCGTCCTGCATGCCTGGCGGCGCACTTCGGCGCGCATCGACTCCGACGAGAGCTTGCGTAGGGCTGTGGAGAGCCTGTGTCGAGAGCTCGACTCAACACAGACGTGATCTCGATCACACGCCCGACCGGCAAGCCTGAGAGACTCTCCAGCCAGCAATCCACAGCCTTGCACAGCACCGTTGAGCTCACAGCCCACCATTCAGGCCAAGTCCACAACCCCACAGGCCCTACTAACTCCTATCCAAGTTTTGAGTCGATGAAGCTTTCTCTTTCCGCCACCGAGCTGTTGACTCAGCTTCAGACGACGACGCGCGTGGCCTCGGCTCGAAGCGCCGTTCAGGCCCTCTCTGGCGTGATGATCTCCGCTGCCGAGGGCTCGCGGCCAGAGATGCTGGCGACGGATATGGAGATCGGGCTACGCGTGCCACTACAGGCCGAGGTGACCCGGCCCGGCTCGGCGGTCCTGCCAGCGCGACTGTTGCTCGACGTCGCCCGCTCACTGCCTGCGCAGGAGCTGACGATGGAGCTACGCAGCATCGAGCAGGACGTGGAGATCATCTGCGGTCCCACGACCTTCCACCTGCGCACGCTGCGCGCCGAGGACTTCCCGACACTGCCGACAGCGGTCGCCGATACCCGCGTGGAGCTGCCGGCAGAGGCCTTCGTGCGGACGGTCGCCCGCGTGGCTCGATCCGCCTCTCGCGATGAGACGCGCCCCGTTCTCACCGGGATCCTGATGTCGGCCTCCGACCAGGAGCTGCGGATGGTCGCCACCGACTCCTATCGGCTGAGCGTCAAGCAGACGGCTCTGGAATCGCCATTGCAGGGCAGCCTCGAGGCGAACGTCCCGGCCCGGGCTCTGCAGGAGCTCGTGCGCATAGCTCAGCAGGCGCCGAACGCGTCGATCGCGGTGAGCGTCGGGCAGAACCAGGCGATCTTCGAGCTCGGTGACGTGGTGCTCTCCTCGCGGCTGATCGACGGCCAGTTCCCCAACTACCGCCAGCTGTTGCCGGAGTCGGTCGAGCACGAGCTGCGAGTCGCCAGCGCCGAGCTGACCGAGGTGGTGCGCCGGATCAGCCTGCTCGCCCAGAAGAACGCCCCCCTGCGCCTGAGCTTCGGCGAGGGAACGCTCACGGTCTCCGCCCAGACCCCGGACGTCGGTGAGGCCAGCGAGGCGATTCCGGTGCCATTCCACGGCGAGTCCTTCGAGATCGGCTTCAACCCCGAGTTCCTCCGTGAGGGCCTCGAGAGCATCGAGTCCGATGAGCTGGTTCTGAAGCTGATCAGTCCACTGCGGCCGGGCCTGATCGAATCGCCGGATTCCAGCGATTTCGTCTACCTGATCATGCCGATCCGCCTGAACGCCTGAGGTCCCGTCGTGCGGGTGGGAAGCGTGGAGCTGCGCGAGTTCCGCACATACACCCGCGCGACGGCGCGGTTCGGGGACGGCCTGACCGTCGTGCATGGCCCCAATGGGGCCGGCAAGTCGAACCTGCTCGAGGGGCTCTATTACGGCTGCACAGGGCGCTCGCCCCGCACTCGCAACGAGCGTGAGCTGGTGCGCTTCGGCGCGCAGTCGGCGCGTGTCTCGGTCCGGCTGCTCGACGGCGACGCCGAGCACGAGCTGAGCGTGGGGTTCGGTGCGGTAGCCGACAGCCGGCAGCTGGTCAAGCGGATGACCGCTGACGGCGCTTTGGTGGAGCGACTGCTCGACGTCGAGCTCAGGCCGCTGCTCAGCGTCTTCTCACCCGACCGCCTGGAGCTCCTGAAAGGGACGCCCGCTCTGCGGCGCGCGCATCTGGACCAGCTCGTCGCGGGGATCTGGCCGGCGCGCGCCGCGACGCGCGGCGAGTACGCACGCGCGCTCGCGCAGCGCAACGCGCTGCTCACGAGCATCCGCTCGGGGCGAGCCTCCAAGGCGACGCTTGCAGCTTGGGACCTCGAGCTGGCCCTGAGGGCACTGGAGCTCCGCTCTCATCGCGAGGCCGCGGCCGCGCTGATCTCGCAGCCGTTCTCGCGTCGCGCCGAGCTCCTCGGGTGCAGCGGGGAGGTCACGCTCGTCTACAGGCCGCGCTCACGCGCAGGCGACGCGGAGGCGTTCCTTGCGGAGTTGCGCGAGCGCCTGCCCGCAGACATCGAGCGTGGATTCACGGGCCACGGTCCGCACCGCGACGAGCTCGCGTTTCTACGCGCCGGGCGCGAGATGCGCGTATACGCCTCTCAGGGAGAGCAGCGAATCGCGCTGCTGGCACTGCTGCTGGCCGAGCGGGCAGTGCTCGCCCAGGAGCGCGGGAGCGCGCCGCTGATGCTGCTCGACGACGTCATGAGCGAGCTCGATGGCGAGCGCCGCGAGTTGCTCGCCCAGGAGCTGCGTGCCGCGGGCCAGAGCGTGATCGCGACAACGGACCTCGCACACGTCCCGGGAGCCGGCGATGCTTCGGTGGCGCGGCTGCGTGTCTCCCCGGGCGTGATCCTCCGGGAGGCGATCGCAGCGTGAGCAGGACGGCTCCGCGTACGCTTGCGCTCGCTCTCGGCGAGCTAACGGCAGCGCTCGCGCCGGCCAGCACGCTGGCTCGCGTCCAGGAGGTCTGGGAGGAGGTCGCGGGGGTCGCGATAGCGGCCTCGGCGCGTCCCACGGCAGAGCACGAAGGTCTCCTCACCATCACCTGCCAGGCCGCCGTGTGGGCCCAGGAGCTCGACCTCATGGCCGGCGAGCTGATCCCCCGCCTGAACGCCGCACTGAGCGGCGATCCGATATGCGCCCTGCGGTGCCGCACCCGGTGAGCTCGCGAGTGAGCTTTTCCCTGCATTTTGCAGGTATTTGGCCTTGACTTCCGGCTCGAGCCGGAGGACTCTTGTGCTATCCTTGTGTGCATATTCAAATCGCCCCAGCCGTGGACTTGCGCCCCGGAATCCGGGGCGTTCTCACGTCATCGGAGGGTCAGTTGGCGGCAGGCAGCGATAGCCCTGAGAAGGGCATACCCCCTTCCGGGGCACAGGCGGTACAGGGCGGCGTAAACGACCCGTCCATCGGCGGCGCGTCCGCCGACTACGACGCACAGGACATCACCGTGCTGGAGGGCTTGGAGGCGGTACGCAAGCGCCCCGGCATGTACATCGGCTCGACCGGGGTGATGGGTCTTCACCACCTCGTCTATGAGCTTGTGGACAACTCCGTCGACGAGGCGCTGGCCGGGTTCTGCACGGAGCTCTCGGTCACGATTCACCCCGACAGCTCGGTCACCGAGGTGGACAACGGGCGCGGGATCCCGGTGGCCACGATGGAGAAGGAGGGGCTGCCGGCGGTGCAGGTCGTGCTGACCGTGTTGCACTCCGGCGGCAAGTTCGGCG